>NZ_JBEXCW010000008.1:0-185496 GCF_040605435.1 Streptomyces sp. NPDC005574 | reverse complement strand
TTCAGACGAAGGCCGCCTCCGTGTACGACAGTTACCGGACCGAGTGATCAAGTTCGACCTGCCATTCGACGCCGAACGTTAAAGATCAAGCTAAGGGCTGTCCCGTAATCCGCGGTGGGTCAGCGCGCGGCGTCAGATGCGGTGCATCGCAAGGCGGAGGGTCGTCCTCATACTGGGCGTATGCGGGCGATCCGACAACGCGGCGAGGTGCCGTAGCTGGCGTCGTGCGCCCGCCGGGGATTACGGGACAGCCCTTAGCGTCCTCGGTTCACCCGCCCGGGCCCCGTGGCCGGCTCGGGGCGGTCCGCCGGTCCTGCCCGGTCGGCGCGGTGGCCCGCGGGAGGAAGGCGGCGGCGGCCAGGCCACCGAGCCCGACGACGGCGAGGACGACCATGGCGGTGGCGTAGGCGTTCTTCGACAGGCCGGCGACGAGGATCGTGCCGGCGATGGCGGTGCCGAAGGACGACCCGAGGTTGGACACGCTGCGGGAGAGGCCGGAGATCTCCCCCTGGCGCTTCTCGGGGAACGCGGACTGGACGACGTTGACCGAGGGAGTCAGCATCACGCCCAGCCCGAGACCGATCAACAGCAGGCCGGGAGCGAACGCCCAGGGCCCGGCCGAGCCCGCGACCAGGGCGATCAGGACGCCGATCCCGACGACGGACAGCACGAACCCGGCCATGATCAGGGTGCGTTGCGACCACCGCTTCGCCAGGCGCTCGGCGGCGAGCGAGGAGGCCAGCAGACCGACGGTGGCCGCGGTGAAGATCACGCCGGTCTGTACGGCGTCGTAGCCGCGGACGACCTGGAGGAACGCGGCCACGGTGAACGAGGTGCCCATGAGCAGCAGCCACTGGGCGTTCTGGGTGACGAGGCCGAGGTTGGACACGCGGTCGCGGAACAGGCCGGTCGACAGCAGCGGTTCCCGCCCGGCCCGCTCCTCGCCGCGCACCCACCGCAGGAACCAGACCAGGACGAGCGCTCCCGCCACCAACAGGCCGGCCATCAGCCACAGGTTGTCGTCGGCGGCGAGGATGCCCGTCACGATCAGCACCAGACCCGCCGCGGAGAGCACGGCGCCGCGGACGTCGAAGTGCCGGCCCGGGTCGGGCGGCAGCGGATCGTCGAGCGACAGACTCAGGACGATGATCACCACGATCACCAGCGCCTGGAAGACGAACGCCGCGCGCCAGCTGATCGCCGAGGTGATCAGACCGCCGATGAGCGGCCCCGCCGCCGCCCCGACGCCGCCGGCGGCCATCACGATGCCGAACGCGCGGGCGCGTGAGGTGAGGTCGGTGAAGAGCAGGGTGGTCAGGATGTAGACCGGTGGGATCAGCAGGGCGGTCCCGACACCTTCGAGGATCGAGTTGCCCAGGATCAGCACGCCGAGCCCGGGGGAGACGGCACTGAGCACCGCCCCGGCCCCGTAGACGGTGAGGCCGATCAGGAAGCAGCGTTTGCGGCCCAGGATGTCGGTCAGTTTGCCGCCGGGGATCATCAGCGCGGCCATGACCAGCAGGAAGATCGTGATGGCGACCTGGACGCCCTGGACGGTCGTGTCGAGGTCGTCGCTGATGTCGTTGATCATCACGTTCATGTTCGACCCGGCGAAGCTGCAGATGAACTGCGCCAGGGCCAGGGGGGCCAGCACGCGCCCGCCCGGGCCGGCCCGCGACGGGGTGCGGGAACCGGCCGGTGGTGTCCGCTCGGTCATGGTCCCGCGTACCTCGCGTCCTGTCGTGGGTTCAGCCGGCCAGTGGGGGGCAGGCCCTCCTTTCGGTCGAGTTCCTCGTCCAGCGCGATCGCCGCGTCGATGAGGGCCAGGTGGGTGAACGCCTGGGGGAAGTTGCCGAGTTGCTCACCGGACGGCCCGATCTCCTCGGCGAAGAGCCCGACGTGGTTGGCGTAGGTGAGCATCTTGTCGAAGGCGTAACGGGCCTGGTCGATGCGGCCGGCCTTGGCGAGGGCCTGGACGTAGAGGAAGCTGCACAGGTTGAAGGTGCCCTCGGAACCCTGGAGGCCGTCGGGGGAGGCGGCCGGGTCGTAGCGGTAGACGAGGCTGTCGCTGACGAGTTCCGTGTCCATCGCGTCGAGGGTGGTCAGCCAGTCGGGGTCGGTCGGGGCGATGAACCCGACGCGCGGCATGAGCAGCAGGGAGGCGTCGAGGACGTCCGTGTCGTAGTGCTGCACGAAGGCGCGGCGCTTCTCGCTCCAGCCGCGGTCCACGATCTGGCGGAAGACCGTGTCGCGGACGGTGACCCAGCGGGCCAGGTCGGCGGGGCGGGAGTGGGCCGTCGCGAGCTCCACGCCGCGGTCGAACGCCACCCACGTCATGAGCCGGCTGTAGGTGAAGTCCTGGCGGCCGCCGCGGGTCTCCCAGATGCCCTCGTCGGGACGGTCCCAGTGCTCGGCCAGCCAGTCCAGGACGTCCGCGAAGACCTTCCAGCCGCGGATGCCGCCGATGTCCCCCGCCTGGGCGAGGGCGTAGGCGGCCTCGCCGTAGATGTCGAGCTGGATCTGGTCGGCGGCGGCGTTGCCGGCCCGGACCGGGGCGGAGCGGCGGTAGCCCTCCAGGTGGCTGAGGATCTCCTCCGTCAGATGGGGTTCGCCGTCGACGCGGTACATGATCTGCAGCGGTTCTCCCGAGGTGCCGGCACCGGCGTCCAGGCGGGCGCGCAGCCAGCGGCGGAAGGCGTTCGCCTCGTCGGTGAAGCCCAGGTCGATCAGCGCGCGGACCGAGAGGGAGGCGTCGCGGATCCAGGTGTAGCGGTAGTCCCAGTTGCGTTCGCCGCCGACCTGCTCGGGCAGCCCCATCGTGGCGGCGGCGATCGGCGCGCCGGTGGGGGCGTAGGTGAGGAGCTTGAGGGTGATCGCGGAGCGCATGACCATCTCGTGCCAGCGGCCGCGGTAGCGGCAGGAGCGCAGCCAGGTCAGCCAGAAGGTGCGGCAGGCGTCGAAGGACGCGGTGACCGACTCGGCGTCGGGGGCCGCGCCGCCGGGGCGCCCGCCGCGGGTACCGGCGTCGCCGCTCTCGCTGGTGAGGACGATCGCGGCCCGCTGGCCCGCGTGCAGGGTGAAGCGGGCGGTGACGTCGTTGCCGTCGGGCCGGAGTTCGACCGGGGCGGTGGCCTGCAGGTGCAGGTCGGTGTCGGGGCCCCGGAACAGGACGGACCCCTCGTCGAGGCGGTCCAGGGAGTGATCGGCACGGCCGTAGTCGAAGCGGGGCCGGCAGATCAGCTCGAACGGCAGGCTGCCGCGCACCACACGGGCCACCCGGACCAGGCGGTGCGTGGCGGACGGTGTCGTGGAGGGGTCGGGCTCCATGAAGTCGACGACCTCACCGACGCCGTCGGGCGCCATGTAGCGCGTCACCAGCACGGCCGTGTCCGACAGGTAGAGCTGACGGACGGTGACCTCGTCCCCGGCGTCGGCGGCGAGCCGGCAGTGACCGCCGCGGTCGCTGTCGAGCAGCGAGGCGAACAGGCTGGGGGAGTCGAACCTCGGGACGCACCACCAGTCGATCGTGCCGTCGGCGGCGATGAGTGCCGCGGTCTGCAGGTCGCCGACCAGTCCGTGGTCGGCGATCGGCGGGTAGTCGTCCATGACTGCTCCTCATGGTGCGGCGCACGCGGGGGCGCACCGCGGTCCGGCCCGGTCCGCGGGGGGTGGAGGGCCGGGGTGCTACGGCACCGGGAACGCCGGCGCGGCCTGGCGGAGCCCCGCCCGGGCGGGCGGTCTGAGTCCATCGTGCGTCCGGCGCCCCCCGGCCGCACGCCCGGCCGGCGCCACGCGGCGAGGGTCGGTCCCGTTCGCGGGGTCCGGTGGCGGGCCGCCGCGCACGCACGGACCGGGCAGCGGGTTCGGTGCCCGCTGCCCGGTCCGTGCGTGGTGTGGTGCGGTGCGTCAGGAGCGGAGGGTCAGCCAGTCGAGCGCGGCGACCGGGCCGTCCCCCTTCGCCACCACATAGAGGTCGTGCGTGCCGGTGATCGCCCGTCGCAGGGTCACCGACTGTTCCTGCCAGCCGGCGGTGCCCGTGACGGGCACCACCGCGGCCACCGGACCGTCCGCCGCGTCGAGGCGGACCTGGAGCGAGCAGTGGCCGGCGCAGGCGGGCGCGAGACGCACGGTGAGGTGGCGGCCGCGGACGTCGGCCGAGCGGAAGCCCAGCCGGTCACCGGAGCCGAGGACGCCGGTGGCCGCCGTGCCGCGTCCCGTCCCCCGCACCGACGTGGCCTGTTCGGCCTGGAGCGTCGAGGCGGTGTCGGGCCCGTCGCCGTAGAGCCGGATGTCGTTGACGACCCAGGGGGCCGGTCCGCTCGCGGTGAGGGTGAGGCGAAGGTAGCGGGCCGTGGTGCGGCGAGCGAGGACCGCGTCCTGGGTGAAGGAGCGGCCCGAGACCCGGGCGAGAGGGTCACCGAAGTGCGTGCCGTCGCCGCTGACGGACAGCGTGAAGCCGTACGGCTGTCCGCTGGTGTCGCGGCCCGCGTCGAGGGAGAGCCGGCGGAAGGTCTTGCTCTCGCCGAGGTCGACGGTCAGCGACTGCCCGGCGCTCTGCGGCGCGGCGCCGGTCCAGCGGGTGTTGATGTCGCCGTCGACGGTGGCGGACGCGTCCGTGCCGTCGCTCGCGGTGGCGGTCCAGTTGCCGTGGCGTACCCGCTGCTGGCAGCCTGGCAGGTCGCAGCCCGTCGACCAGACGGGCGCCCCGTACTCGTAGGCGCCCTGGTCGGGGGCCGCGCCCACGACGTCGGTGGTGATGCCGTCGATCGTCTCGCCCGCGTCGATGGCGGGTGAGCCGGGCGTCAGCCACAGTTCGCCGTTGACGGCGTCGGTGTAGCCGGGCCGGTCGCTGATCAGGTTGGAGCGGACCACCGGCAGCGGATCGCCGGTCTTCGTGGCGCTGACCGGTTTGGGCCCCACGATGTTGCTGAAGTACGACCCCGAGGCGTCCGTCGCGCCGCCCAGGGAAACGGAGTTGACGTTGATGCCGACGCCGTAGCTGGAGTTGTGGTCCTCGTTGGCGATGCTCGGACCGGTGTGGCCGTTGAAGAACACGCCTCGACTGCCGGTGTTCCAGGCGACGTTGTGGTGCAGCCTGAAGTGGCCGGAGTAGTTGTCGACGTAGAGGCCGTTCTGGCCGTCGGCGTCGTGCGCGGTGTTGTGGTCGATGGAGGTTCCCGAGCCGTTGAGGCTGCAGCAGACGTAGAAGGGGGAGCCGTCGCGGGAGGTGCGCATCGCTTCGGAGAGGTCGTTGTAGGCGATGCGGTTGTCGTGGAACTCGGTGCCGTTGAGCTGCCAGGCGGTGTCGATGGCGGCCCGGCCGGTGCGCCGGATGGTGTTGTGGGTGACCGCGTGGCCGTTGCCGTTGATCTCGATGCCGGGCGTGTAGCTGCCCATCCAGCCGACGTCGTGGACGTAGTTGTCGGTGACGGTGTTGCCGGTGCCGCGGACCAGGACGCCGTTTCCGGCCGAGCGGCTGATCTCGCTGTGTTCCAGGGTGTTGCCGCTGCCGAGGATCTGGACGCCCGAGTCGAGGATGCGGGAGGCCACGATGTGGCCCTCGAAGGGCGGGATGGCGAGGTCGCTGTCGGCCGGCATGGGCAGTGTGGAGAACTCGGAGATGTCGGTCGCGTGCAGGGCGTCCACGACAACGCCGGTGCTGTCGGCGCCCGTTCGCAGGGAGGTGCCCCGCAGGTTCAGGCCGCGCACGGTGACGTGGGAGCTGTGGCTCAGGTCGACGCCCCACAGCCGGTGCTTGGCGGTCACCGTGTGTCCGGCGAGGCCGCCCTTCGGGGGGACGAGGTACAGCCGGTGCGCGGTGCGGTCGTAGTACCACTCTCCCGGCTGGTCGAGGGCCGCCTTCGATCCGACGAGGTAGTAGTTGCGGTAGGTCTGGTTGCCCATGCACAGGGGCGGGCAGCGGTAGTTGCCGCCCTTGAAGTCGAGTTGGCCGTGTGCGGCGGCGGTGACCGTGCCGGTCTGCTGGGCCCAGGGGTTGGAGCCCGCCCACAGGTGGACGGTGGCGCCGGTCCAGTCGGCGTCGGGCAGGTCGGTGTCGTCGATGTGCTGGTCGGTGGAGGTGGTGTCGGCCTCGGCCCAGGTGGCGTTCAGCGGATCGGCGCCGGAGTTGGGCCAACGACCCTCCGCAGCCCGTGTGTTGTCCAGGAACACCGCGTTGAAGTCCGGGTCGAGGGGCAGCCGGGTGTCGGTGGCGACCAGTCCGCCGCCGGCGTTCTTCCAGCCGGTCACGGGCTCGGTCCCGTCGACGGTCACCGTGCCGTAGCCGTAGGCGGCGAGGGTGATCCGGGCGCTCTCGGTGCCGGAGGGCGGGGTGAGTTGTTCACGGTAGGTGCCGTGGTGGATCAGGCAGGTGTCGCCGGGGCGGACCCGGTCCAGGCAGGCGCCGATGGTGCGCAGCGGACGGCTCTGCGAGCCGGACGCGTGGTCGCTGCCCTTGGTGCTCACGTGGTAGGTCTGGCCGGGTGTCGCCGCGTGCGCCTGGACCGGCAGGGCCAGGAGCGCGGTCACGGCGGCCAGCACGGACAGGTGTCTCAGTCTCATGTCCCGTCTCCAGTCGTCGGATGTGCGGTGGTCGGGGGGTGTCGCCAGGCGTTCTCGGCCTCGGGGCCGGCCGGTGCGCCGAGCACGGCGCAGCGCAGCCAGTGCTCGCCGGGCGGGAGCCGGCCGCTGAGCACGGGCATCGCGGTGCGGCGAGCGAGGACGTTCGTACCGGGCAGGCAGTCGACGACCTCGCCCCGGCGCCGGCCGTCGAGGTCCCGCAGTCCGGTGAGTCCCGCGGGGGCCGACACCCGGGCCTGTGCCGGCCCGGCGCCCCGGTCGGTGGCCGCGTCCCGGTCGACGGCGAAGCCGCCCTCGGCGCTGTGCAGGGCGCGGCCGGTGCGGACGCGGTGGGTGCGCACGTGCCAGGGCGCTGCGGCCGTCAGCCAGGTGGTGATCTCCACGTCGGGCCACGGGTGCCAGGTGCTGAGGACCGTGTCCGCGGTGACGTAGGACGCGGCCGGCTCCTCGCGCACCCGGTAGTGCGCCCCGCCGTCGTCGCTGAGCGCCAGCATCGAGTCGTGGGCGCCCTGTTCGAGTCCGAGGCCGCCGCCGGGCAGGCTGAAGCCGAAGCGGGACGAGTAGGCGAACTTGGCGTACTTCTCCGCCCCGTGCCGCACCCACGGATGGTGCTGGCGGCCGGCGAGCAGGGTGACGTCACCGGAGGCGCGCATCAGGACCGCCCCGGCGTGCGGCTGCGCGCTGACGGTGGGCAGGACGGGCGGCTCCGTCTCCTCCGCCGTCCAGAACGCGTGCCGCTCCGGCAGGGCCAGCGGCAGGAACGCCTTCAGCGACCAGTACGGCGAACCCGGCGCGTTGTACTGCTCGGCCAGCGCCGGCTGCGGGTAGCCGTAGCCGATGGACAGCAGGCCGTCGGGTCCGCTCACCGGCCGTCCGCGCCACCAGCGCAGGTGCCGCAGCAGGTACCCCTTGACGACATCCCACGGCAGGGCGTCCACACCGGCGAACGGCAGCGCGCCCCAGAAGGCGGCCTGCGCCCAGCGGTAGGTGAGGCTGCGGCCGTAGGGGACGGCGGCGCCGTCGTCGGCGAACCAGTGCCGGAAGTCGAGGGCGAACCGGGCGGCCCGTTCCCTGAAGCGGTCGCCGCCGGTGAGGGTGTCGTGCAACAGCCCGTAGTAGTGCATCGCCCAGGGCACGTAGTAGTCGCGCCGTTCGGTGGGGCCGTCGGCGTACCAGCCGTCGCCGAGCCAGAAGGTCTCCAGGCGGTCGAGACGCGCGGTGGTCAGCGCGTGGTCGTAGGACACCCCGACCCGGTCCAGGCCGAGGCCGACGAGGACCGGGAAGAAGTGCCAGTTGTTGTCGGAGACCTCCCGGTGCAGCGCGCTGCGCAACCACCGCGCCAGCCGGTCGCGTTCGGGGCCGCTCAGCGGGTCCCACCACTGCTCCGGGGCGAGCGCGAGGGCGAAGCCGATGGCGGCCATCTCCACGAGGCGCTGGTCGTGGTCGGCCGGCTGGCCCCAGTACTCGGGATGGGCGGGATCACTGCCGTGCGCGAGTCCCCGCGCCCACAACTCGGCGTGCGGCACGGCATGGCCGCCCGCCGCGAGGGGCGCAAGGCCCCACAACGGGCGGGCGAACGACTCCAGTTCGGCGGCGGTGTCGTCATGGATGGCGGTGTTCACGCCGAGCCTGACCCGCGCCCGGCCCGGGCTGAAGCGGGGAACGACGGGCGCCACCAGGTCGCGGACGTGGTCGGCGAGTTCGGAGCGTACGTCGGCCATCAGCCCTTCTCCGCCCCGGCCAGCAGCCCGGTGCGCAGGAAGCGCTGGGCGAGCACGAAACCGATCAGCAGCGGCGCGCAGGCCACCAGCCCTGCCAGGGCCGCCTCCGGCTGGTGGATGTCGAGGTCGGCGAAGCCGCTGGAGTTGTTGACCGCGCCCGTCGACTGGAGCAGGGACATGAGGCCGAGCTGGAGGGTGAAGGTGCGGTCGTCGGAGAGCATCACGAAGGGCAGGAAGAAGTCGGTCCAGCAGCGCACGAAGCCGAAGAAGGCGATCAGCGCGATGGCGGGCCGTGCCAGGGGCACCGCGACCGACCAGAACAGCCGCAGCTCGCTCGCCCCGTCGACCCGTCCGGCGTCCAGCAGGCTGTCGGGCAGGTTCGCCCGGAAGTGCAGGAAGGCCAGGTAGACGCCGAAGGGGTAGAACGACAGGGGCAGGATCACCGACCAGACGGTGCCGGTGAGGTCCAGTGCCGACATCTCCAGGTACAGCGGGAGCACCAGTGCGGCGGGAGGCAGGATCATCGTCACCACCGACAGGGTGAGGAGCATACGGCGGCCGGCGAAGTCGTGTTTGGCGAGCACATAGCCCGCGGGCACACACAGCAGCAGGGCGAGGGCCACGCTGCCCGCCGCGTAGAGGATCGAGTTGCCGATCCACAGGGTGATCTCGCCGTCGTTGTACGACGTGAGGTGCGACCAGGCGTCGCCGACGTTGCCCAGGGAGCCGAATCCGAGCGGCGAGCCGGTCATCAGGTCGTCGGCGGTGCGGGTGGGTGCCAGCAGCAGCCAGAGCAGGGGCAGTCCGAAGAAGGCGGCGGCACCGCACAGGAACAGGGCGCGGGTGCCGCGTGAGAGAACGGTCATCGTCTCACCGGGAGTCGGAGGAGTCGGTGGCGTACATGTGCGTACGGGTGATCACGATCCAGGCGGCCAGGACACCGACCGCGAGCATGGCCAGGGACAAGGCGGCGGCCTTGCCGAAGTCGCCGTCCTGGGTGGCGTAGACGTAGGCGAGCTGGTTGACGGACCAGGTGGGGCTGATCTGGCCGGGGGCGCCGGTGGACAGCACGGTCGGCTCGACGAACACCTGGCTGCCGGAGGCGAAACTGGAGATCAGCACGAACGCGACGTAGGTGCGGACCATGGGCAGTTTGACGTGCCACATGGTGCGCCACGCCGAGGCGCCGTCGACCTGCGCGGCCTCCAGGACATCCCTCGGGAGGGCGTTGAGCGCCCCGTACAGGACCACGATCCAGCCGCCCGCGTGCACCGCGACGCCCATCACGGTGAGGACGGCGAGGAGGCTCCCGCCGGACAGGGCGTCCGTGGCGCTCCCGACGTCCATCAGCTTGAGCAGGGGGGAGAAGGGGCTGCTGTCCGGGCTCACCATGAACAGCCACAGCAGGGCCGCGGCCGAGCCGGTGACCGCGCCGGGCAGGTAGTAGACGAGTTGCAGGGCGCTCGTGGTGCGGCCGGGGCGGGCGTGCAGGGTGAAGGCGAGGGACAGGACGGTCAGCAGCAGGACCGGCAGCCACAGCAGCAGATACGTCGTGACGTGGGCGGCCGCGTCGCCGAGCCGGTAGTCGCGGAACACGGCCGCCCAGTCGTGCCCGCCGGAGAAGGAGCCGTCGTGGACGAAGGAGGTCCACAGGGCGTATCCGGCGGGCGCCAGCCCGAAGACCACGAGGAACACCGTGTAGGGCCCGACGAGAATCCAGACCGCGGCTCCGCGGCCGAGGCGGCGCCGGCGGCGGGGTGCGGCCGGCGCCGCGGTGGCCGCCGCGGGAGGACGGGGTGCGGTGAGCGTCCTCATTCGGCCGTGTACCCGCTGGTCCTGGCCGCCGCCTCCAGTTTGTCCTGCCAACTCCGCAGGGCGGCGCGCGCGTCGCCGCCGGAGTCGAAGGCCTTGACGAGGGTGTCGTTGAAGCTGCTCTGCCAGTCGGCCTCGAAGCGGACGGCGCCGAAGCCGGGGCGCAGGGCGTTCGCCGCCGCCGAGAGGGCGGGCATCGGGTCGGAGGCGTAGTACGGGTCCTTCGACTTGGCTTCGCCCCACTTCTTCGCAGCCGCCGCGAAGGCGGGGTAAGTGGGCTGCTTGGACTGGAGGTTCACGTCGGTGGTCATCCAGCGCACCAGGTCGGCGGCGTCCTTGGTGCGGTCGCCGGCGTGCGCGGAGACGAGGAGGGCACCCCCGCCGACCTGTCCGGCGTACGGCTTGCTCTCGCCGGGCCAGGTCGGCATGGGGGCGGCGGCGATCCTGCCCTTGGGCACCTTGAAGGCGGGGCCGAACATGAAGTCGCCGAACCAGGCGGGGGCCGGCAGCATGAGGATCTTCTCGTTCTTGCCGAACTTGGAGAAGGCGGGGTCGATGGGCACGACCGTGGTGACGGCCTTCTCCCGGGCGAGGGGCTGCAGCAGGTCGGCGACCCGGGTGCACTCCGGTCGGGTCAGGTCGATGTGGACCTTGGTGAGGCTGAGGGTGTCGCGGGTGGGGCAGCCGCTGCTGCCGAAGTAGATACCGGCGCCGTACTTGCCGTTGACGGCTCCGACGAGGGTGCCGGGATGCTCCTTCGCCGCCTTGAGTCCGGTGCGCTGGTACGCGGCCCAGGTGGTGGGGACGGAGTAGCCGTACCGCCGCATGAGGGTCGTGTCGTACCACAGGACGGTGGGGGCGATGTCGTTGCGCAGGCAGTACGTCCTGCCGCCGAAGGTGCAGGTGTCGAGGGAGCCCGGCGTGAAGCCGTCGCGGACGGACTTCGGGACCAGGGTGTCGAGCGGGGCCGCGTAGCCGAACTTCCGGCCGGCGAGCGTGGCCGCCTCGGCGGGGTTGGCGAGGAAGACGACGTCGGGCCAGCCGCTGCCGGTCCGGTTGGCGAGGGAGATCTTGGTGGGCACGTAGCCGGCGTCCGGCGGGATCGTCACGATCCGCATCTTCAGGTCGGGGTGATCCTTCTTGTACTGCTGGGCCGCGGGCATCCGGGTGTTGTCCACCCAGACGAGTAACTCCCCTTTGCCGCCGCCCGAACCGCCGTCGGCATGGCCACCGGTTCCTCCGCATCCGCAGAGCACCAGAGCCGCGGCCGCGGCCAGGGAAGCCGCACGCCATCTCTTCATGGGGGACCACCTTTTCACCGGGAGCCGTATTCCGGGAACGAGGATTGCGATAAGTTTCGCAAAACGCGATCGCCCCGGAAACGTAGGAGATTCATCCGATGACGTCAACGGTTGGGACAAGATCCGACCAGGGAAGGCGGCGCACGCTGGCCGAAATCGCCCAACAGGCAGGCGTGTCGGTGTCCACGGTCTCCAAGGTGCTGCACAACAGATCCGATGTATCGGCGGAGACGCGAGCCAAGGTGCAGCGCCTGCTCGAACAGCACGGCTATCTGGCGAAGCATCGCCCGTCGGCCACCGCGGCCCCGCCCGGCGGACTGATCGACTTCGTCATCAACGAGCTCGACAGCCCCTGGGCGGTGGAACTCATCCGGGGCGCGGAGGACGTGCTGCACGACGCCGGAATGGGCATGGTCGTCTCCTCCACGCACGGCCGCACCAGACGCGCCCGGCAGTGGCTGGACTCGCTGGCCACTCGCCCCACCCGCGGAGCGATCCTCGTGGTGCCCGAACTGACACCCGAACAGCACGACGAGCTGGGCCGGTTGGGCATCCCGTACGCGCTGGTCACCCCGATCGACGAGCCCGCCCCCGGCACGCCCTGGGTGGGGGCGACCAACTGGCCCGGCGGACTGGCCGCGACCCGCCACCTCGTCGAGCTGGGCCACCGCCGCATCGCGATCATCAGCGGCCCGGAGCGCCGGCTCACCTCACGGGCACGGGTCGACGGCTACCGCTCGGCACTGGCCGAGGCCGGCCTGCCCTTCGACCCGCGACTCGTGCGCTACGGCGACTTCACCCACGGCCTCGCGCACCAACACGCCCTGCAGCTGCTGGCGTTGCCCGACCGCCCGACGGCGATCTTCGCGGGCAGCGACCACCAGGCCCTCGGCACCTACCGGGCGGCCGCCGAACTGGGCCTGCGCGTCCCGGCCGACGTCAGCGTGGTCGGCTTCGACGACCTGCCCTTCGCCGACTGGGTCACCCCGCGCCTCACGACGATCCGCACCCCCCTCGCCGACATGACCGCGCTCGCCGCCCGGATGGTGCTGCGCCTGCTGTCCGGCGAACAACCGGAGACGACCCGCGTGGAGGTGGCGACGGAACTGGTGATCCGGGAGAGCACCACCCGACCGCCGGCACTGTGAGCGCGGTGGAGGCGCGGAAGCGGTCGGGGGCTGGGTGGGCGCGTCGGCGGCGGCGGATCGGGTTGCCTACGGTCACGGTGACGGTCGCGCGGCCCGACGAGGTCCGGACGCTGCGGCGCGCGGACGCCCGGGCCTGGACGGTGTCCGACCTGCCGCTCCTGGACGCGGCGCGGCAGCGGCTTGGCGACCCCGAGGCGTCACGGCGCAGACGGCGGCACGAGGCTGCTGTCGCCGTCGAACACGAACGCATGACCAGGGTCGTCGACGACCTGATCGCGGTCGCCGACGACGAGTACGGGACGGGCCTGGTGACCATGCTGCGCGGTGAGGACTTCCACGACGTCCTGGTCGACGAGGCCGCGTCGCCCGCCGCCGAAGCGGACCTGCTCGCCGGTCCGTTCGCGCACATCGTCGTGGACGAGGCACAGGAACTGACCGACGCCGAATGGCAGATGCTGCTCCTGCGCTGCCCCTCCAGGAGCTTCACCATCGTCGGGGACCGGGCCCAGGCCCGGCACGGGTTCACGCAGTCGTGGCAGGAGCGGCTCGAACGCATCGGGCTCGACCGGGTCCGCCTGGCCTCGCTGAGCGTCAACTACCGCACCCCGCAAGAGGTCATGGCGGAGGCCGAACCGGTCATCAGGGCCGCGCTCCCGGACGCCGACGTGCCGACCTCCGTCCGCGGCAGCGGCCAACCCGTCGTCCACGGGTCCACCGCCGAGCTGCGGCCGATCCTCGACACCTGGCTCGCGGACCACGCCGACGGGGTCGCCTGCGTCATCGGCGACCCCGACTTCCGGACGACGTCCCGGGTCCGGTCACTGACGCCGGCACTGTCCAAGGGGCTGGAGTTCGACCTGGTGGTCCTCGTCGACCCGCAGCGGTTCGGCGACGGCATCGAGGGCACCGTCGACCGCTATGTCGCGATGACCCGCGCGACCCGGCGGCTGGTCGTCCTCACGAGCGACTGACGCCGGCCGGGCGACGGCGTACCCGGGCCGGACCGACGCGCCGCTCACCGCCTTCGGTCCGCCCGGGCTTCTCCACGGCCGCGGGCCGGCCCGCGCTCCCAGCCGGCCGCGGCTCGGGTCAGGCGGGCAGCCCCCAGGGCGTCCAGGACCCCAGGGACGGCACGTCCCTCGGGCCCCGGCCGGCGGCTCCCCCGCGTGGGGTGATCAGGGCGGTGTCGCCGCGCGGGAGCCGTATCCCGACGCGGCCGGGAGCCGTCTCCTTCCACGGCAGGGGCCGGCCGAGCTGGTCGCGCACCCGGATCTCGCCCGGTATGCCGTGCTGGAGGGTCAGCGGCGCGCCCGCCTCGCTGTGCACCCGGACCCACCGCGTCGTACCGCCCGCGCGGTCCGCGTCGACGAGGAACGCGCCCTGGGTGCGCAGCGACGCGAAGGACGCGTCGGGCCAGCGCGAGGACACCGAGGGGAAGACCTTCAGCACGCCGTCGTGGCCCTGGACCGCCATGTCGAGCAGGGACTGGGCGGCGGACAGCGGGCTCTCCAGCGCGAAGTTGCGGCCCTCGCGGTACATGGTGTTGGGCGTCATCGCGCAGTCCGCGACGACGTTGAGATCGGTGAAGAAGGTCAGGTGGTCGAGGGCCTTCTCCGGCTGGTCCATCACCGAGTACATGGACGAGACCGTCGCGTAGCTGTAGCCGTGCCAGGCCTCCTGCATCGAGACCCAGTGCTCGACGCTGCGCCGCATCACGTCACGGTCCGCCGGCCGGTCCCAGACGCGCTCGCGCAGCGGGTACAGCCACAGCAGGTGCGAGTGGTGGCGGTGCGAGTCGGCGAGCGGCACGTCCCGGCCGATCAGCACGCCCGTGGCGGGGTCCTCGGCGTACGGCGTGAGGCGCTCGGCGATGTCCCGCCACCGGCCGGCGCGCGGATCGTCCACGCCCAGCAGCCGTGCCGAGTCGAGCAGGGTGCGTGCGCCCCAGCGGATCAGGGACAGGTCGTAGGTGCAGTCCGCCGCGTTGGCGTACTCGGGGGAGCGGGTGGTGAGCAGGTGGAGCCTGCCGTCGGAGCCCTCGTGCAGGAAGTGGCCGTAGAAGTTGATGGCCTTGGCGAGGACGGGGAACACCACGTCCCGCAGGACGGAGCGGTCCATGGTGTGGCGGTAGGCCTGCCAGACGTTGTGCAGCGCCCAGGTGAGGTTGCCGAAGTTGTCGGAGATGTGGTCGCTGCCGGGTGCGCCGACGTCGTAGAGGTCACCGGCGCGCAGCTGCCAGTCGGACGGGTGGCCGAGGGCGTAGCTCTCGCCGTCGCGGTAGGCGACCGGGACGGACGTCGGCAGGTTCTTCTCGAATCGCGCGAACGTGCTGGTGACGGAGTCGAGTTCGAGGTGGTTGGAGCCGAGGACCGGGGCCATGCCGATCTGTACGTTGAGGTTCCACCACACGGCGGTCCAGTTGTTGCCGATCTCGGGGAACCAGGGTCCCCACTCGGAGATGGTCGGGCCGCCGGAACGCGTCGCGGACGCCAGTTTGTACAGCTGGATCAGGTAGAAGGCCTGAAGTCGCTTGTCCGGTACGGAGAGGAGGCTGCGCCGGTAGTAGCGGTGCCACCAGTCGCGGTGGCGGGCGACCAGGGCGTCGAGGCCGGTGGCGAGGGTGCGGTCGACGGCGCGGCGGGCGTCGCGGGTCGTGGCGTCCAGGTCGCCCGGGTGGCGGTAGACGAGGTGGGCGGCCAGCAACCTGCCTGTGCCCCGGCGCAGTTCGCGCCAGGCCGTGGTCCAGCCGCCGCCGGCGAGCAGGGGCTGCGCCACATGGCCCTCGCTCACCGTCGAGGAGGTCACCGGGTCGGGGTTGGGGGTGTATTCGGGGGGTTTCCCCGAGGTGCGGGTGGTCGCGGCGGGCAGCCAGGTGAACGTCCAGGCGGCGCTCTCCTCGCCGGGGCTCGGCCTGGTGGAGACGAGCAGTGCGCCGCTGTCGTTGTGGACCAGCGCCGTGAACGCGAGACTTCCCCGCGTGGTCGTGACGGTGCCCCGCAGTTCCGCGTCGTACAGGTCCAGCGTCCAGTCGACGGCGGTGACGTCCCCGGCGAGTGTGAGGGTGAAGTACCCGATGGGCAGCCGCGAGTAGCCGATGCCGCCGCGCCACTGCCCGCGCTGGTCCTGCACCTGGCTGTGACTCAGCATCAGCTTCAGCGAGTTCGTCCGCTCGCCGGCGTACAGCTGGGCGCCGAGGAACCCGTTGGCGAGGAAGGGACCGTCCTGCCAGCCGGTCGGGAGCCGGCGCCAGACCGGGGAGGCGGCTCGGGTCGTCCTCTCGTAGGGGTCCCGGTCCCAGCCGGCCGGGCCGGACGTGCCGGCGGCCTCCTCCGGGGAGGCCCACGCGGTGGCGGACGAGGCCGACCACAGGGCGGTGGACCCCGTGGCCGCGGTGGTGCCGATGAAGCGTCTGCGGGACAGCTCGGTCACGTAGGACCTCCGGTCGGTGGCACGCCGGTGACACGGCGGCGGGCGGATGCCTGACGGTGGTTCTCATGCATGGCAGCTGTTCCGCCGCCTGAATGAGTGGCCCTCCGCATACTGCTGGGGGCGACCACCGGACCGGAAGACCTCGTGCACCACAAATCGCGCCAGACATCCGATGAAAGCGGGGATGCGGTCGAAGGGATGGAGGTCCTTGCGCGCGCTGTGCAGGTCATTTGACGTTCCCTGGAGCGCCCTGGTTGCTGACGGCGTGCAGGTCATCGGGTTACTGGCGGTGGGTCAGGCCGTGTTGCGCTGCCCCTGACGTGTGTCCGTTCCCGCTCCGGCCGACCGTGTCTCCGCTCGCTGGTCGCCTCCCTGGTGGTCCTCGCCCCCCTGCCGGCGCAGGCGCACCTCGATGTGGCCGTCCGTGATCCGGGTGTCGAAGGCGGGCTGCGGCGCGGTGGCCGGACCGCGTACGTTCCAGCCGTCGGAGAGCCGGAAGACGCTGCCGTGCCAGGGGCAGCGGACACAGCCGTCGCTGACCGTGCCCTGCGACAGCGGTCCCGCGAGATGACTGCACCGGTCGGCCAGGGCGTGAACGCTCCCTCCCGGTTCACGCAGAACCAGCACCGGCACGTCGTCCACGCCGCGCCGCACGGGCCGGCCGGCCGGGAACTCGTCCACCGGGCCGACCCGGTGCCATCCCTCGCCGACGAGGTGCGGCACCTCTTCGGCGTGGTTGGCACCCGACGCCTGGCGGTACGCCATGTGGCCGCCCAGCGCGCCGCCCGCGCCCACGGCCGACAGACCGGCCAGGGTCAGAGCCTTGCCGACGCCCTCCCGGCCGCGCAGGCGTGCCACGAGCGAACCGGTGAGGAAGGACACCGCCACCGTGTTCGCGACGGCGTGCACGACCCCGACCCGCTGCTGCTCACGGTGCAGCTCGGCCCAGTCGGCCCAGCCCGACGCGACGGCCGGGGCGGCGGCCGCCAGGCCCACACCGATCAGCACCCGCGCGCTGCGCCGGCCCGTCCCCGGCAGCAGGTCGCACACGGATGCCGACAGCCAGGTACCGACCGGTACCTGCACCAGCAGCGGATGCACGGGGTGGCCGAGCCATCGCCCGTGCAGGACGTCCCGGCCGCGGCCCAGGGGCACGGACCGCACCGCTCGCTGAAGGACGTCGATCAACCGATCGGCGCCGTCGAACCGCTCCAGGCGGTCCAGCGCCGACAGCACACGTCCAGGACCCTGCTGTGTCATCGCGTCTCCCGGCGTATCTCGTGGGCCTCGCTCGTACGGGCCGAGTAGCCCCGCCCCGTCGGCGAAAACCCCGCAGGTCCACGTGGTGGCGCCGCCGGGCGGGAGGGCCCGCCCGGCGGCGCGGACCCGGACGCCGCGACACCTTCCGCTTCCCCCGCGTCAGGTCCGCGTGTCGCACCGCCTCACCGCGGCCGCCCCCGCGTTCCGGGTGGTCATCCGCCCCGCGGTACGGCACGGGCTCCCTCCGGCGGGAGCGGGCACCGCCCGCCGACGGGCCGGCGCCCGCCGCCCGCCGACGACCGCCGGCCTCCCGTCGGGCACCGGCAGGAGGCCGGCGGCGACGACGCCGTGACGGCGGCGACCGTCACCGGCGACGGCTCAGCACAGGCACGGGTCCGTGCCCCAGCCGAGGCCGATGACGTCCCCGTCCCTCAGCGCGCCGGAGTAGGCCTGCACCTCGTCCACGTCACCGTGCAGGTACTCGCCCCAGCCGTCGCCGAGATGTGCGCGGCCGATCTGGAGGGCGCCGCCGCTGTGCCAGCCGTCGGGCAGGCTCGCCGTCGCCTCCGCGTTGGTCACTCCGTCGAGATACAGCTTGATCGTGTCGGTCGCGTCGTCGTAGACCACGGCGAGGCGATGGCCGGAGCCCTCACCGCCGTCCGCGCCCTCGATCTGCGAGACCACCCTTTCCGGCGCCCCCACCTCGTCCTTCTCCGGCATCACCAGCTGCCAGGTGTGCGTGGCCCCTCCCCGACACCGGCTCGCGGGCGAACCCACCATCGCGCCGTTCGGTCGCAGCGGCCGGCGCCATGCTCGGCTACGTAGTTCCACGGATGCACGTGCGGGTTCCGTGATGGCACACTGCGGCATGTCAAGGAGGGCCGGCCCGGGGGGAATTCGGGCCGGTCCGTCTCGTACTACGTGGGGAACTCCTATGCGCCTACGCGCCGTGTCCGCCCTCGCTTCCGGCGCCGCCGTTCTCGCCGCGCTCGCTCTTCCCACCGCCGCCCAGGCGCAGCCGCAGCCCGGCGCGGTGGCGGGACTGCGTGCCCTCGCCGTGCAGCCCGGCACGGT
This sequence comes from Streptomyces sp. NPDC005574, assembly GCF_040605435.1. Classification (NCBI taxonomy): domain Bacteria; kingdom Bacillati; phylum Actinomycetota; class Actinomycetes; order Kitasatosporales; family Streptomycetaceae; genus Streptomyces; species Streptomyces sp. NPDC005574. Next base: position 167,172 of record NZ_JBEXCW010000008.1, on the reverse strand, counting down.
GATCGGCAACGCCAAGTTCAGCAACGCCGTCGTCAACGGCGGCAAGAGCGTCGTCATCGGGGCGACCGCCAAGAAGAGCTTCAAGGTGACGTACGACGTCTACGACGAGAACGGTGTGGTCCTCTCCCAGGTCTTCCTGTGGCAGGGCACCGACAGCTCCGACGTCAACGGCATCACCGGCGGTCTGGAGGCGGACGACGCTGCCGACTGCACGGAGTCGACCACCAGGACCGGCTTCTACAGCTGCGAGGCCACCTTCACCGTGGACCCGCGGCGCGATCTGGCGGGGAACGGCGTGGCCGGTACCTGGAAGCTGCTCCTCGGCGTCTATGACCTCTACGCCAACGTCAGCACTGATGACGACGTGACCAGGACGCTGATCAAGCGCGCGTCGAAGCTGACCGCCGACGCCTCGCCGGAGCCGGTGAAGAAGGGCAAGACCATCACGGTGAAGGGCAAGTTGACCCGGGCCAACTGGGACACCGGCACCTACCAGGGCTACAGGGGCCAGACCGCGCACCTGCAGTTCCGCAAGAAGGGCAGCAGCGTCTACGGCACCCTGAAGAGCGTCACCAGCGGCACCGGCGGCGTCCTGACGGCCACCACCGTGGCCAAGGAGGACGGCTACTACCGCTTCGTGTACGCGGGGACCAAGGCGACCGACGCGGCCAAGGCCACCGGGGACTTCGTCGACGTCAGGTGATCGGCGGACTGCCCCCTGTGCGCCGCCGGGCCCGCCGGCACCGCGGGTTTGGCGGCGCCGCCCGGCTCAGCCGGTGGCGGCCCGGTACTGACCGAGGTATCCGAAACGGTCACCGGCCGCCCGGAACAGGTACAACCCGTCCGTGCAGTAACTGGCGCTCGCAGAAGTCCAGTTCAGCCGCCTGGTGATGCCCCGGTAGTCGGTGTCGCGCAGCCGGTCCACGAGTGCGCCCCGGTCGGTGCGCAGGGAGCCCAGGGTCGTCATCGCGCGGGCGACGAAGAGGGTCGCGTCGTAGGACTCGGCGGCGTACCAGGGCGGCGCGGCCCCCTGGAACCGGGCGCGGTAGGCGGCGTTGAAGGATTTCGCGGCGCTCACCCGGGTCGGGTCGACGAAGGTGCTGGCGAAGACCCAGCCTTCGGCGGCGTCGCCGGCCGAGGTGAGGAAGGCCGGGGCGAGAGCGCGCTGGGTGGCCAGCCGCGTCCCCCGGAAGCCGGCGGCCCGCAGGGCACGGGCGAACCTCGCCGCACGCGCGGGCCCGCCGGTGAACACCACCGCGTCCGCCCCCGACCGAGTCACGTCCCTGGCAAGGGCGTTGAAGGCGCCGGCGGTGTCGTCCCCGGCTGCCAGAGTGCGCCGACGGGTGGCCGGCCCGGAGCGCAGCGCCTCGCTCACGCGGGTGCAGATCTTCCAGCCGAAGTCGCCTTCCGCCGCGTCGTCGATCAGGACGGTCTCCTGTGCCCGGGCGGTGCGGGTCAGGTACGCCACGATCGGGGCCGCCAGGTAGGAGTCGGAGGGGCGGGTGGCCGCGTACACGCGGTAGGTGGTCGCGGACACGCTGTCGAGTCCCACGGACACCGAGACCAGGGGAAGCAGAGCCTTCTGGTACCGGTCGAGGGCGGCACTCGCGCACGCGTCGGTGGTGGGCCCGATCACCGCCCGGACCCGGTCGTCGTCGGCCAGCCGTCGCGCGATCGCCTCCGCCCGGGCGGTACCGCCCGCGTCGTCGTTGACCTCCAGCGCGAGCTCGAAGGCGCGGCCAGAGCGGGAGTTGGCGTCGTCGACGGCGAGTCGTACGCCGTTCTCCTGTGCCCTGCCCGCCGCCCTGTCGCGCCCGCTCAGATCGGCGTGGAGGGCGATGACGAGCCGGGGAACCCCCGTGCCGGATGCCCGGGGTGAGGCGTGCCCCGGGCGCCTCGCGGACCACCAGGCGGCCGTTCCCCCCGCGGCCACCACGCCGGCCCCCGAGCCGAGCACCAGGAAGCGGCGCCGCGTGGAAGCGGGCGCGAGCTCCTCCGGGCGGGGCAGGGCGGGGAAGGGTCCGCCGGCCACCGGCGCGGACACCTCGGAGGCCGCGGCGACGCCGGAGGCCGCGGAGATCTCCGTCGCGTCCACGGCGGGCAGCGCGAGGACGGCGGCCGAGCGGCGTGCGATCAGCCGGGTGAGCGTCTCCGGCGACCAACTCCCGTTCCCCTCCCCGCCCGTGCCTCTCGCCCCGTCCAGGGTCCGCCGCACCTCGGTCACGCCGGGGCGGGCGGCGGGATCCTTCTCCAGGCAGTCCCGCACCAGGGGCAGCAACGCCACCGGTACGCCGTCGAGGTACGGCTCGGCCCGGACCGTACGCATCAGCACCTCGGCCACCGCGCCCCGGCCGAAGGGGCGTTCGCCCGTCACGGCGTACACCAGGAGACAGCCGAGCGAGAAGACGTCACTGGCCGGTCCGATCTCCCGGCCCCTTCCCTGGGCCTGCTCCGGGGAGAGGAACCCGGGGGAGCCGACCACCATCCCGCTGGCCGTGAGGGCCGTGTCCTCCGGCATCCGGGCGATCCCGAAGTCGATCATCCGCGGACCGTCGACCGCCAGGAGCACGTTGCCCGGCTTGACGTCCCGGTGCACCAGACCCGCTCCGTGCACGGCGGCCAGCGCCTCCGCCAGCCGGGCTCCGAGGAACCGCACCGAGGCGTGGGGCAGCGGTCCGCACTCCTCGACCGCCTCCGCCAGCGAGGGGCCCGGCACGAACTCCGTGACCAGCCACGGTGATTCGGCGTCCGGGTCCGCGTCGAGCAGCGGCACCACCCAGGGGCTGGAGACCCGGCCCCCGGTCTCCACCTCGCGCCGGAAGCGCGCACGGAAGCCGGTCTCGTCCGCGTAGCCGCCACGAATCACCTTGACCGCGGCGAGCGAGCCACCGGTGGAGCGGGCCAGATACACGACACCCATGCCGCCCGCGCCCAGCCGGCGCAACAGCCGGTACCCCCCGATCCGCGCCGGGTCCGAGCCGCGCAAGGGTTCCATCAACGCTCCACCATCGCTCCGTGAGTGGTGACCGACGCCCGGTCGGCGCCGCACCGCGACCACCGGTCACCGCCGCGGTGCCGCATCGATGTCTCGTCAGCGTCCGCCCAGTCTCTTCGGACGGTCACGCCCAAGTGGACTCTTCGGACGGATCGCTCAGGTGGACACCTGGAAGGGTGCCGCGCCCTGGTAGCGGAAGCGCCCGCCGGTCACCTTCCACAGGAAGACCCCGCCGCCGTCGATGACCAGAGCACCGTTCTTGTCGAACGCGAAGTTCTTCGTGATGCCCTTGTACGTCGTCGAGCGCAGGGCGGTCGTGAGCGCCTGGCGGGTGACGTGCGAGGTGGACGGGGTCTTCAGGGTCGCAGCCACCAGGTTCGCCACGTCGTAGGACTCGACGGAGTACCGCTCCGGTTCCGCGCCGAAGTGTTTGCGGTAGGCGGCCGCGAACGCCGTGGCCAGGGGAGCCGCCGAGGCGTCCATGACGGGCGCGACGATTACCCAGCCCTCGGCGGCGTCCCGGGCGGCGGACAGGAACCGGTCGTCGAGCACCGCCTGGGCGGCGGTCCGGGCTCCTGGGAAGCCGCGGGCCTTGAGCGCCCTGGCCAGCAGTGCCGCCCGGTCGTGGTAGCCGGCGAAGACCACGGAGTCCGCGCCGCCGTCGAGAAGCGCGTCGAGGGTTGGTCCGAAGTCGGTCCGCAGCGCGCTGACCACCTTGGGCACGGCCGGCTGTCTGTTGTTGCGCAGGACCTGGCTGAGCGTGCTGCTGAGCTCCCAGGCGTAGGCGTCCGCCGCCCGGTCGTCGACGATGCCGACCGTGCGGGCTCGGGCGGTGCCGCGCAGATAGGCGTCGAGGTAGAACGGCAGGATCGTGTCCTTCGCGCGGGCGTGCAGAATGGTCCGACTGCCCATCACCGTCAGCACGGTGGCTCCGGGTGACACCGGGATGACGGGCAGCAGCGCCGCGTCGTACGTCGCGAGCGCGGCCTGCCCGGTGGCGTCCGTGGTGGGACCGACCACGGCCAGGACGGAACGGTCGGCCACCAACTGCTGAGCCGCCGACGGTGACTTGGCCGGGTCGCCGCCGTCGTCCACCGTCTTCAGGGCGAGGGTGAAGGGCCTGTCCGTACGGGAGTTGAACTCGGCGACGGCGAGCCGCAGCCCCTTCTCCTGCGCCCGGCCGACCGCCTTCTGGTCACCTGTCAGGTCGGCGTGCAGTCCGAGGGTGCGCACGGGCCGGGCGGCCGTCGAGGCCGAGGCGGAACGCTTGCCCCCGCTCCCGCCTCCGCCGGAGAGCGCGGCCCACGCGGCCACACCGCCGCCGGCCGTCACGGCCACCGCGCCGCCGGCCATCAGCAGCAGACGGCGTCGGCCGGGCGTACGGCTCTGCGGGGCGGCGGGCTCCGGAGCGGGCGCGGGCGCTGATGTGTCGGCCGGGGTGCGGCCGTCCGCCGGGGAGTCGACCTCGGTGTCCTCGATGCCGGGCAGCGCGAGTCCGGCGGCCGATCGTTCGGCGATCAACCGGATCAACGGTTCGGGCAACCAGGCGTACGCGTCACCGGAGTCGTTGTCGGGGACCTGCTCCTCGGCTCCCTGGCCGGGCGCGTCCGCGGGCGCCGTGCGCGGCACGCCGTGCCCGTCCGGGGCGTCCGCGGGCGCCCGGAGGGCCTCCCGGGGGTCGGGCGGTACGTCGTTCGGGCCGGGGCGCAGGGGGATGGTGGCCGGATCGGCCTCCGGTACGCCGTCCCGCGGAGTGCGGTCCTGCCCCGAGCCGGCCTCCTCGACGCTTTCCCGACGGGAGCCACCGGAGCCACCAGAGGCACCGGAGGCACCGGAGGCGGCGGAGGCACCGGGGGCACCGGAGGCGGCGGGGGCACCGGGGGCGGCGGAGGCAGTCGAGGCGGAAGCTGGACGGGCGGCCGGATCGCCCGTCACGGGGGCCGGCGCCCCCGACAGAGACTCCGCCAGCGCCCCGGCTGTCGGCCGCAGCCGTGGGTCCTTCGCCAGGCAGCCGCTGACCACCTCGGCGAGCTCGGGCGGAACGCCCTCCAGGTCCGGTTCGTCGTGCACCGCCCGGAACAGCAGCGCGTCGAGCCGGCCCGTGCCGAACGGAGGCCGGCCGGTGGCGGCGTGGGCCAGCACGCAGCCCAGCGAGAAGATGTCGCCGGCCGGTCCCAACTCCCCTCCGCCCTGCGCCTGTTCGGGGGCGAGGAAGCCGGGGGTGCCGACCACCACGCCGGTCGACGTGAGCGCGGTGTCCCGCGGATCGCGGGTGACACCGAAGTCGATCAGCCGGGGTCCGTCGAGTGCCAGCAGCACGTTGCCCGGCTTGACGTCCCGGTGCACGAGTCCCGCGGCGTGCAGGTCGCCGAGTGCCTGGGCGAGCCGGGCTCCCAGGGTCCGGACGGTCCGCACGGGCAACGCCCCGTGGGCGGTGACGGCCTCACCGAGCGAGGGCCCGGGCACGAAGACGGTGGCCAGCCAGGGCGCCGTTGCCTCCGGGTCGGCGTCCACGAGGGCGGCCACCCACGGGCTGGTCATCCGGCGGGCGGTGTCCGCCTCCCGCCTGAACCGCTCGCGGAAGTCGGCGTCCTCGGCGTACTCCTCGCGGATCACCTTCAGCGCGACGAGCGAGCCGCCGGCCGAGCGGGCCAGGTACACCACGCCCATGCCGCCCGCGCCGAGGCGCCCGAGCAGGCGGTAGTCCGCCAGTCTGGCCGGGTCGGACGTGCGCAGCGGCTCCATCACTTCTCCTTCAACTGCTGCTGGACGCGGGTCAGCATCTGCGCGAGGGCCGTGGTGCCCAGTCGGTCGAGTTCCGGCTGTGTCCACCCCTTCGCGCCCGTCACGGAGACGGCCGCGACGACCGTGCCGACGCGGGCGACCATCCACCGGTACGGCTGGGCGCCGCCGGACGCGCCGGTGTACGTGCCGGCTTCGAGGACGGAGGCGTCGGCGTACTGCTGCTCGCGGGCGCCGAAGGGGGTGCCGAGGGACATCAGCCCCGTGATCCGTTCGTCGGCCCGCAACTGCTGGCGGGCGCAGCGCAGCACGTTCTCCAGGGTGGTGCCCAGCTGGTCGTCGGCACCGAGGACCGAGGCGTGCGTGGTGACGGCGGCCGTGACGTCCACGGTGCCCTTGCCGCCGTCGGCCGGCAGACGGCTGTACCGGGACGTGCTGGCCAGGACACCGCGCGGGAGCTTCTCGCGTTCCCAGCGGCAGCCGGCGTCCAGCACCGGCCAGGTTCCGGGTGTGCTCGCGGCCGGATTCTGTGCCGTGAAGCCGCGGCCCCAGTCGGTGGGAGCGAGCACGACGGAGTCGGCGAGTCTCCGTGCGGCCCCGGCCGTCCGGGGGACGAGGTCGGCGGCGGGGGTGAAGGCGGCGGCGTCCGAGCCACCCGAGGGTGTGCCCGTGGTTCCCGGTGAGGCACCGGGAGAGGGCGAGCCGCTCTGCCGGGAGCCCCCGTCGTGCGTCGCCTCGGCCGGGTGACGGGCACCGCCCGCACAGCCTGCCAGCAGACCTCCCGCCACCACGAGGGACACACAACTTCCCACCACACCTCCGGTGTTGCTTTTCACCCGGTCCCCTCAGAGCTGCTCGTGTCGTCCGGCTCCCGAACGTAGACGGCCGCGGGTGAAGCGGCCTCGGTGGAAACACGTAACCGGGCACGCATTCCCGCATCCCGGCGGTACGGGTTACGTGGTTTCACGGATGCGCCCGGCCCCACGCCACGGCAGACTGGGGAGGTCCGCCCGGGCGGCACGGCGCACGCTCGGGCCCCGCGGACCACGAAGGGGAGTCCTGTGCGACCGGTGACCGGCGAGCGTGCCTCGCGGGTTGTCCGCCCGCCCGCGCTCACCCCGCCGGCCGGAGTCCTCCGACCCGCGAGAGCCGTCCGGCCGTCCGGGGCCCACAGCGCGGGGCGCTCACCTCGTGCCGGTCACTCACGCCCCGGCGCCGAGCCCGATGCGGGTCATCAGACCGGTCAGCGCCGAGCGGGACGGCAGCGCCAGCTTGCGGTACACCGACGACAGATGCGTCTCCACCGTACGGCGGCTCAGGTGCAGTCGGCCGGCGATGTCCTGGTTGCTCAGACCCTGCGCCAGCAGCCCCGCCACCTCCAGCTCACGGGCCGTCAGTTCCGCCAACTCCGGCGGGACCGAGGGGGTTTGCTCCATCACCTGCGGGCGGACCAGCTCGGCCAGGTCCACCAGCAGGCGTGCGCCGCCGCCCTCGGCGATCCGGTGGGCGCGATGCCACGCGGCGGCGGCGCGCCGACCCTGCCCGGCGCGCCGCACGAGGGGCGCCACGCGCAGCAGGGAGTACGCCTCCCACAGGGTCTGGCCGCAGCGGGCGTACTCCTCGACGGCCGCGTCGAGGAGACGGACGGCCTTGTCGATGTCGCCGCGCTGCTCGGCCAGCGAGGCCTCGGCCCGCAGGGCGGCCGCCCGCTGACCGCCGAGGCCGAGCCGCCTCGCCTCGCGCGCCGCCTGAGCGGCCCAGCGTCCCGCCTGGTCCAGGTCACCGGCGGCGAGCGCGGACCCCACCAGGGTGTCCAGCTGTCCGGGACGGATCGACGGTTGCAGCAACGGGAGTTCGCGTCCCCCGCCGGCCGTCATGAGGGACTCCTGGGCGCGGTGCGGGTCGCCGCTCACGTACGTCGCGTGCCCGAGCATGCACCAGGCCAGGGCGGACCACCAGCCGGTGGTTCCGCTCGTCGCCGCGACGGCCTCCTCCCCGGTTCGCAGGGCGCTGTCGTCCCCGAACGGCCGGGCCAGCAGCAGCACCAGCGTCTTGATGGCGAGGGCGAAGGCCAGAAGGTCCCGGCTGCCCGCGGCCCGCGCGAGGGACTCCGCCTCCTCGGCGGCCTCCAGCGCGGACGGCAGCCGGCAGGTGCTGAGGTGGACGAACGCCTTGCTCGTCAGCAGATGCGGCAGGACGTGCAGCCGGCCACCACGGCGGGCGATGTCCAGGCCCCTGGTGAAGTGCCGTTCGGCTTCGGCGTAGCGCTCCAGCAGTGCTTCCGCCCAGGCCAGCCAGCCCAGCGACTCGCACAGGTCGGTGAGGCCGGGGTCGGTCAGCGCGTCCACCAGCCGGGCCGCCTCGTCGGCGAACGCGGAGGCCGCCGCCGTCTCGCCCTCGTACGCCTCGCCGAGGGCCGCCAGTGCCAGGGCCGCCGCCTCACCCGCGGGGTCGTCGTCACCGCGCGCGATGGAGACGGCCTCCGCGACCTCCGCGCGGACCTCGGGATAGGTCGCGGTCAACAGGGCGGACATGCCGAGGGCGAGCCGCAGCGACACCGCCTGCCCGGGGTGCGGGCCCGGATGCCGGGACAGCTCCCGGCGCAGCAGCGCGGTGGCCTCGGGGGAGTGCCCGAGGTGCCGCTCCATCACGGCGCACTGGGCGACGGCCTCCGTACGCAGGTCCGGATGGTCCTTGCCCGACGCCTCGATCAGCGTGTGCAGCAGGTCCCGGCTCTCGCGCAGGTTCCCGCTGACGCCGAGGGCGCGGGCCCGCGCCAGGACGAGTTCGCCGCGCCGCCGTACGTACTCGGACGTGGTCGGCATGTGCCCGAGGACGACACCCAGCAGGTGGGCGGAGGTGGCCGGCGCGGTCGAGGCGTACTGGGCGGCCGCCTCGCCCAGTACGGCCGCAGCCTTCGCGTCCCAGCCGGTCATCGACCGCTCGATGTGGTGGGCCCGCTCGGTGGCGGGAGCGCCACCGGCGGCCAACTCCCGCGCCACCCGGCGATGCAGTTCGGCTCGCCGTCCGGGCGCCGTGTTCTCGTGGACGAGGGCCCGCACGAGGGGATGGCGCAGCACCCACCGGCCGCCGGGCCCGGCGCGCAGTACGTCCCGCGCCACCAGGGCGTGCGTCCGCTCCTCCACGGCCCCGGCCGAAAGACCGGTCGCCGCGCCCAGCATGACGGGCGTGGCATGGTCGCCGAGGACCGCCACCGCCTCGGCGACGCGGCGCTGGGGTTCGGTCAGCGTGGTCAACTCGTCGAGCAGCAGCGCCGCGAGCCCGCCGGGCACACCGACCGCATCCGTCGTGCCGGCGTGCGCCGTGATGCTCGGCACGGGCGCTCCGCCCCGGTGGGCGTGCAACAGGGCGAGCAGATAGAGGGGGTTGCCCTCGCTGGCGGCGAACAGCCGCCTCGCCTGGTCCTCGGGGACGTCGGCGGCCAGCGCACGGAGCGACTCGCCCTCGGGCAACGGCCCCAGGTCGAGGTGCAGTACGACCCCGTCGTCGGCGCCGCGTGCCAGCGCCGCGGTCAGCGGCGTCGGGGTCTGCCGGGCCCGCCGTGCCACGACCAGCAGGACCCGGCCGCGCGGGGGATGCCGGATCAGGTGGTCCAGGAGTTCCCGTGACGCGGGATCCGCCCAGTGCAGGTCGTCGATGGCGAGCACCAGGCCGCGTTCGCCCAGGCGCGCGAAGAACGCTGCGATCGCACGGTGCAGTCCGAAGCGGGCCGCGGCCCCCGCCCCGGACGTGTCGTCGTCCGGCGCGTGCCCGACACCGTGCAGCACCGACTCCGCCTCGGCGAGCACCGGATCCGCCGCCGGGGAGCGGGGATCGGCGTCGGCGAGCGCGTCGGTGAAAGCCTGCAGAGGGACATGCTGTTCGTACTCCGTGGCCCGCCCACGCAGCACCGTGAACCCGGCCAGGCGGGCACGGGCACACACCTCGCCGACCAACCGGCTCTTCCCGATACCGGGTTCACCGGCGATGTCGACGACCGACGGCACCCCGGGTCCTCCGAGTCCGGCGAGCAGGGCATCCAGCCGCACGAGTTCCGCCGCTCTGCCCACCAGTTCCGTCACGCCCGCGCCCCCGCCTACGACTTGCCCGCTTTGATCGACCTCTGTCCCCCGACAACCCTAAGGTCCCCCCACCCCGCCACGACGCGCGGGCACCGCCACGGGACACTTCCTTGACCCTCACACCGTGTCAGGCGGTCGACTCGGAGACATCATGTTCACCATCGGAGACTTCGCCCGGCACGGCCGCGTCTCGGTCCGCATGCTGCGTCACTACGACGCGATCGGGCTGCTGCGCCCGGCCCACGTCGACCCCGCCACCGGCTACCGCCACTACACCGCCGCCCAACTGGCCCGCCTCAACCGCGTCGTCGCGCTGAAGGACCTCGGCCTCACCCTCCAGCAGGTCCGGGAGATCCTCGACGAGAGGATCACCACCGGCGAACTACGCGCCATGCTGCGGCTGCGACGGGCCGACCTGGAGGCGGCGATGGAGGCCACGGCCGGCCGCCTGGCGCAGGTCGAGGCGAGACTCCGAGCGATCGAGAGCGAGGGGCACATGCCCAGCAACGATGTCGTCCTCAAAACCGTCCCGGCCGTGCGGGTCGCGGAGGTGACCGCGACCGCCGCGAGCTTCCAGCCGGAGGATGTCGGCCCCGTCATCGGACCGCTCTACGACGAGCTGTTCCGGCGTCTGGGCGAGGCGGGCATCACACCCACCGGACCTGGCATCGCCTCCTACGAGGACGCCCCGGAGGGAGACGGCCGGATCACCGTTCACGCCGCCGTGCAGGTTTCCGCCCCGCTCCGCGACGGCGGCCTGCGCATCCTCGACCTGCCGTCCCTCGACCTGGCGGCGACCGTCGTCCACCGCGGCCCGATGGACAGCGTGCTGCCCACCGCCCAGACCCTGGCCCGCTGGATCGACGCCACCGGCCACCGGTCCACGGGCTACCCCCGCGAGATCAACCTGGAGTGCCCGGAGAACCGGGAGGACTGGGTGACGGAACTACAGGCCCCCGTGATCCGGGTCTGAGCGCGACACCTGCGCGCTGTCGGCGCCGACAGCGCGGCAGTACGCACTGGTGGGCAGGCCCTGGCCGGCACTCCGGTCGCGCGCTGACCCTGGGCGTGGTTCATCTCCCTGTGGAAGTGAGCCTGCCCGCGGCGCCGGCGCGCGGGCAGCACCGACGGCCGCTGACGGTGGTGGAGGTCAGCGGCCGGAGCGTTGACGGGCGGGCTCGCGCCGCGCGCCGTCCGTCACCCGTAGAGGATGCGGTGCTTCTGCTCCTCGAACTCGGCATCGGTGAGCACGCCCTGCGTCTTGAGTTCGCCGAGCTGCTTCAACTGATCGATCTTGTCGCTCATGTCGGGTGCGGCCGGTTCGGCCGGGGCCGCCGGCTGCGGTGCGGGCTCGTCGTAGCCGCCCTGCTGAGCCGCCCAGCGTCCCTGCTGGCGGCGTGACACACGGTTGGAGACGGCGGTCGCCGTGCCGGCGACGACGGCGGTACGCGCGACGCCGCGGAGTAGACCTGGCATTGCTGTTTCCCTTCTGCTGCGCGGACGTCGGGACGTCGGGTCCGGGCGCCGCTCAGTGAGCGGCTTCGGTCGCGTCGAGGGACTCGAGCGTGTCGAGCAGGGCGGGCACGGGGATCCGCCCGGAGGCGACCATCCGGGCGCCGCCGCGGCGCAGGGCGGTGGCGAACGGCGCGGCCCACAGGTTCTCGTAGACGAGGATGCCGGCGGAGCTGCCGGGCTGCAGCGCGGTGCCCGCCTCGGCGATGTCGTCCTGGTCGAGGAGGCCGGAGGACGCGCCCTCGAATACCGCGAGGTCGAGCTCGCCGTCCCCCGTGAGGTCGGCGATCTCCATGCCGGTCACGGAGCCGTCCTCCTCTTTCCTGACGAAGAGCAGGTCGAGGATTCTGATCAGGCCCCGGTCCACGAGATCGACCAGCAGGGGGAACCCCTCGCCCGTCATCCGGTTACCGGGGAACTCGACGACGAGATAGTCGATCGGGCCCACTTCTTGCAGTTCGTCGCTCACGGCGTCACCTCTGGTGCTCGCGGCTCCCCTGGGCACCCCCTGTAGGGCAATTCCACCACCGGAGTGTGGGGGCCGCACTTCGGTGGTGGTGGGGTTGCGCCTGGTCCGTGAGTGACAGCCGTGACGATGGCTTGCGACGGCGACAGCACGGGCGGACCACCCGGGCGGCGCGAGTGGCGTGCGGGATCCCTGTGCCGCTCTTAGTCTGGTGCTGCTCGGGGCTATCGCGGAGGTCTGCCATGCCCCGAACCGTCTGGTCCGGCGCCATCAGCTTCGGCCTGGTCACGGTGCCGATCCACGTGCAGTCGGCACGGGAGGACCACTCGATCCGGTTCCACCAGTACCACCTGGCCGACATGGGCCGGGTCCGCACCCGGAAGGTGTGCGAGGTGGAGGACCGTGAGCTGTCGAACGCGGAGATCGGCAAGGGGTACGAGTACTCCAAGGACCTGGTCATCCCCATCAGCGACGAGGACCTCAGCAACCTGCCGCTGCCGACGGCGAAGGCGATCGAGATCGAGGCGTTCGTGCCGCTGCGGTCCATCGACCCGCTCCGGATCGGGGAGGGCTACTACCTCGCGCCGGACGGGCAGGTCGCCGCGAAGCCGTACAAGCTGCTGCGCCAGGCGCTGGCGCGCTCCTCGAAGGTGGCCATCGCGAAGTACGCCTGGTCGGGCCGCGAGCGGCTGGGACTGCTGCGGGTGCGTGAGGACGCCATCGTGCTGCACGCGATGCGCTGGCCGGACGAGATCCGGGACCCCTCGGAGCTGCTGCCGCCACCGGTGGAGCTGAGCGAGGAGGAGATCGACGGCGCCCTCGCGCTCATGGACAGCATGAGCCGTGAGGATCTGGACGGGCCCGAGTTCCAGGACGCGTACACAGAGGCCGTCGCGAAGATCATCGAGGCGAAGCGGGAGGACCGTGAGCTGCCCGCGGTGGCGGAGCCGGAGAAGCCGGGCCAGGTCCTGGACCTCATGGCCGCCCTCACGCAGTCCGTGGAGAAGGCCAGGTCCTCCCGCGGCGAGAGCGGGCACGCCGAGGGCAAGCACGCCGACGTGCACGAGCTGCCGAAGAAGAAGTCGGCGGCCAAGAAGACGACGGCGAAGAAGACGGCCGCGGCGAAGAAGCCGACGGCGGCCAAGAAGACGACCGCGGCGAAGAAGACGGCGGCGGCGAAGAAGCAGCCGGCCAAGAAGACCGCAGCGAAGAAGTCCTCGGGGCGCCGCCCGCGCAGCGCGTGATCACCCCGAGACGCCGACTTCGCAGCGCGGTGAGCAACCCGCACGCCGACCGCGCGGCGCGCGGGCCCCCCCACGCCGACCGCGCGGCGCGCGAGCGGCTTCCGGCGCCGGTGTGGACGCAACGTCAAGAAACTGTGCATCGACCGTCAACGACAGCCGGACGCCGGTCGGGCATTCTCGATCTTGCGTACACGGGGGGCGGCTTCGGCCGCGCGACTGCTCCCCTCCGCCCTGGTGGCGGGGAGCGCGGGGGAGGGACGGATGTCCTCACCGGGCCGTTGATCCTGAGGCCCGGTGGGGGCGCTGTCCGCCCCTGCGACCGGCGGTGCGGCGGCCGACACCGGGGGCCGGCCGGCGTCTACCCTCGCTCCGGCAACGCCTCGCCTCGGTACTCCTTGGGCGAGACCCCGTAGGCCGTGCGGAAGGCGCGGGTGAAGTCGGAGGCGTGGACGAAACCCCAGCGTGCCGCCACGGCGTGGATGGGCGTGGTGCGCAGCGAGGGGTCGGCCAGGTCGCGGCAGGCGCCCGCCAGGCGCTGACCCCGGATGCAGGCCGCGACCGTCTCGCCGGGCGACTCCTGCTGGAAGATGCGGTGCAGGTAGCTGACGGAGATGTGGTGGGCCGCGGCGATCATGGGCGGCGACAGCTCCCGATCGTGCAGATGGCGCCGGATGAACGTCCGCACACCCTCCACCGTGACCACCCGGCGCGTCTCCTGGGGCAGCGCGGTCTCCGCGTCGAGCAGCCGGCCGAACCAGGCGGACAGCAGGTCGAGGACGACCGTGCCCAGGCGGGGCGCGTCGGAGGGCGTGAGGGTGTCGGCCTGCCGGTCCAGGCCGACGAGGAAGTCCGTCAGCAGCGCGCCGACGCCGTCCCGGCCCGGCAGCCGCCGGCCCAGCAACTCCCGCACCCGGTGCGGCGGCAGGGGCAGCAGCGCCTTGGGGAAGTCGACCGCCACCCCCTTCACCGGACGGCGTTCACGGTCGTCCGTCGAGCGCAGGTCGTACGGCTGTGAGCTCTCGGCCAGGTGCAGGTCACGCGGGCCGAACGTGTCGGTCCGGCCGGCGTGGTCGAGAGCCAGCCGTCCTTCGAGCAGCAGCGTCAGGTGATACGTCTCGGGATCGGACTGGCGCACCATGCGTGTGTTCCGCCTGTACCGCGACGGCAGGAACGACGCCGACCACACCGCCACCGGCCCCAGCTCCATCAGCCGGTACTCCGCCCAGAAGTCGGCGGCGTGCGCGCTGGCGATGTCACTGGAGCGGGTCTGGCCGATCACTTCCCACCAGGAGTCGAACCGGTGCTCCGCAGGTATGTCCGCTGTTCGGAACACCGTCCCGATCATTGAGTTCATCCCCGATTCACGCGCCGACAGCCTCCTCCGCATCCTTCCACGCGGAGATCATCCGCATTCCGTCGGGTGCGTCACGCCGGGTCCGCCCGGCTGTCAACGGGGGAGGGGGAGCAGGGGCGGTCCCCCCGCCCGCCGGTCAGGCGGCGTACTGGTGGGTGGGGTAGGTCGGACATCCCGCGTCGCCGCCCTGATGGCCGCGGCCCGGGCCCACCGCGACGCCCGCCCGGCGGCCTGACCCGGACCGCCCGCCGGCGCCCTCGCCGACCGACCGGGCCCGCCGGCTCGCCGCCGAACAGTCCCGCCGCCGACCGCCGACCGCCGACCGCCGACCGCCGACCGGCGACCGGTGCCCGTGCGGGCAATGAGTGAGATGCCGCTTCGACCGTGGAGGCGTAGCGTCGGATTGGACGTTCGGATTGGACATCGCGAGACAGGCGCACCTCATCGGACGTCGCCGACCCGGTCATCGCGGCCTTCCCGCGCTGAGCAGCGACCGATCGGCAACCGAGTGAAGAACATGGGAAGCGAGGCAGGCAGATGACTGCCATACATCCGTCTCGTAGGTCCGCGTCGCAGGCGTGGGCTACGGGCCTGACGGCGTTCGCCGCCGTCATGCTGTCACTCGCCGGCGTGCTCGCGGTCTTCCGCGGCATCATGGCGATCGCGAACGACGACGTGTTCGTCAGCACCCCCAACTACGTCTTCCAGTTCGACCTCACCGGCTGGGGCTGGATCCATCTCGCGCTCGGCGTGGTCGCCCTGGGCGTCAGCGTGGGACTGTTCCGGGAGGCGATGTGGGCGCGCGTCGCGGGTGTGGCCATCGCCGCGTTCGTCATCATCGCGAACTTCCTCTCCCTCCCGTACTACCCGGTGTGGTCCGTCATCATGATCGCGATGTCCGCGTTCGTGATCTGGGCCCTGTGCGTCGTCCGCGACTAGCTCCTTCGAGTGGGGCCTGCTTCCTCGGATCCGTCCTCATCGCCCGTCGATGGCCGTATCCAGGGTGATGGCCGCGTCGATCAGCGCGAGATGCGTGAACGCCTGCGGAAAGTTGCCCAGTTGGCGTCCTGTGGGGTCGATCTCCTCGGAGTACAGGCCCAGATGGTTGGCGTACCCCATCATCTTCTCGAACACCAGGCGCGCCTTGTCGGTGCGTCCCGCGCGGGCCAGCGCGTCGACGTAC
Organism: Streptomyces sp. NPDC005574; assembly: GCF_040605435.1. Lineage (NCBI taxonomy): Bacteria > Bacillati > Actinomycetota > Actinomycetes > Kitasatosporales > Streptomycetaceae > Streptomyces > Streptomyces sp. NPDC005574. The sequence continues at coordinate 151,594 of NZ_JBEXCW010000008.1, read as the reverse complement.
ATGAAGGTGCACAGCGAGAACGTGCCCTCCGAGCCGCGAAGGCCGTCGGGGGAGGCCCCGGGGTCGTAGCGGTAGACCAGGCTGTCGCTGACGAGTTCCTCCTCCATGGCGTCGAGCGTCGAGATCCACATCGGATCGTCGGGCGTGACGAAGCCGACCGTCGCCATCCGCAGCAGCGACGAGTCGAGCACGTCACTGCCGTAGTGCTGGACGAACGCCTGACGGTTTCCGCTCCATCCCCTGCTGAGGACCTGGCGGTAGATGTCGTCGCGTGCGGCGAGCCAGCGCGCGGCCGCTGCGGGCCGCCCGTTCGCCTCGGCGAGCCGCAGCGCGCGGTCGAAGGCCACCCAGGACATGACACGGCCGTAGGTGAAGTGCTTGCGGCCGCCGCGGGTCTCCCACAGTCCTTCCCCGGCCTGGTCCCAGTGGTCGGCCAGCCAGTCCAGGTCGGTCAGCAGCGACGTCCAGCCGTGGTGCCCCAGCCGGATTCCGTGCCGGTGCGCGAAGTACATGCTGTCCAGCGCCTCGCCGTAGATGTCCAACTGGAGTTGCGTGGCGGCGCCGTTGCCGATCCGTACCGGCGACGAACCCGCGTAGCCCTCCCAGTGGTCGAGGAGTTGCTCCTCCAAATCCGAGGAGCCGTCGACCCTGTACATGATGTTCAGCGGTCCGGAGTCGCCGTCGCTGCCCGCCCGTTCCTTCACCCGCGCCGCCAGCCACACGAGGAACCGCTTGGCCTCCTCGGTGAAGCCGAGCCCCAGCAGCGCGTACACGGAGAAGGAGGCGTCGCGGATCCAGGTGAAGCGGTAGTCCCAGTTGCGCTCCCCGCCCAACTGCTCGGGCAGCGCCGCCGTCGGCGCGGCCACCAGGGCACCGCTCGGGGCGTAGGTCATCAGCTTCAGCGTGATCGCGGACCGTTCCACCGTCTCGCGCCAGCGCCCCGAGTACTGCGACTGCGCGAGCCACGCGCGCCAGAAGCCGACGCTCTGCTCGAACATGCCCTGGTACTCGCTGAGACGGACCTCGCGGGGCGGCCCCTCGGCCCCCCACTCCAGGACCAGACCGCGCTGTTGTCCCGCCTGGAGGGTCAGGGTGAAGTGCAGGTCCTGCTGCCGGTCCAGGAGCAGGTCCAGCAGCCGGTCGTCCTCCGGCTCGCGCACCGGGTGCACGGTCAGCCGCGTACCGTCGTCCGCCGCGAACACCGCGCCGTGCTCGCTGAGATGCAGCCGGTGGTCATGGCGGCCGTAGTCGAACCGGGGGGCCACCTCGATGTCGAAGGTCATGGTCCCCCGCACACAGCGGACCATGCGCACCAGCCGGTGCCGGGGCGTGGCCGTCGTGCCCGTCACGGGCATGAAGTCGAGGACCTCCCCGGCGCCCGCCTCGGTCATGAACCGGGTGACCAGGATCGCCGTGTCCGGGAGGTACATCTGCTTCGTCGCGTACGATCCGCTCCTCGGCCGGACGGTGCAGTGCCCGCCCTTGTCCTTGTCCAGCAGCGCGCCGAACACGCGGGGCGAGTCGAAGCGGGGGAGGCACAGCCAGTCGACGGTCCCGTCCGTCGTGACCAGTGCGGCGGTCTGCAGGTCACCGAGCAGGCCGTGGTTCTCGATCAGCGGGTAGTCCTGCATCGGGCGAGCCCCTCTCGGTCGCCGGCGACCCGGATGCCCCCCGTTCGGCCCATTCAGCCTAGGACGAAGATCCTCGTTCGGCGCGGCGGGAGGTTCCTCACGGCGCGGGCGTCGCGAGGCGGCGGCGGAGTTCGTCCTCCGCGACCTCCTCCTTGTGGGTCAGGAACACCCACACGTGCCCCGAGGGGTCCTTGAGGACGGCGGTGCGGTCGCCGTGGAACATGTCCTGCGGCGGCTGGAGGATCTCGGCACCCGCGGCGGCGGCGCGCTCCGCGAGGCCGTCGACGTCCGGCACGAAGACGTGCAGCGCGACGGACGTGCTGCCGCCGAGGGCGGTCGGTGGGGCGAAGGGGGACGCCTCCGGCCCGTCCGGGCCGGCGTCGCCCAGCATCAGGACCGACCGCCCGACGGTGACCTCGGCGTGCAGGATCCCGCCGCCGGGAGCATCGAGCCTGAAGTCCTCGCGGGCGCCGAACGCCCGCCGGTAGAAGTCGATCGCCGAGGCCGCGTCGTCGACCATGATGTGCGGGACGACGGAGTAGCGGTAGCGGTCGGGGATGTCGGCGCGCACTGAGTCCTCGGCCATGACGAACCTCCCTGCTCGGACCGCCGGTCTGCTCCCGCGGCACTGCGGGCACGCTACGAACTCAAGCCCGGTTGAGGTCAATCGCGGCAGCACACCGCGGCCCACCCGGCGAGGCCGCTCGGCCCTGACATCAGGCGCCCGGTCCCTCTCGCGGGGGCTTCCGCCGCCGACAGGGGGTCGGCTCGGGCGGCTGCATCGCGTCCGCCCGCCGGGCCTCGCCCACCCCCGGCGCGCCCAGGGGCTCCCCGATCCGCACGTTCCAGCGTCCCGCACGCCCGCTGACCGTGACCGCGGTCAACGGCGGTACGTCGACGCGCCAGAACGCCGGCTCGGGCGCCCCGAGGATCCGTACCACGACGGCTCGTACGATCTCCGGCTCCACCACCGCCACCGTGCGGCCCGCGGCCTCCGCGGCGGACCCCAGCCACGCCGTCACGCGGTCGCACAACTCCCGTACCGACTCACCGCCGTGCGGGGCGGCGGACGGGTCGGTCATCCAGCTCACCAGCGCCTCCGGCTCCTGCGCGCCGACCTCGCCGAGGGTGCGGCCCTGCCAGCGGCCCACGCGGAGCCCGGCCAGATCCGGCACGGCAGAGGCGTCCAGGCCGAGGGCCGACGCCGTCTGCGCGCAGCGCACGGTGGGGGAGGCCACCGCGCGGTCTGGGCGGCGGAAGGCGCCCTCGGCCGAGCGGGCCCGGGCCGCCCCGGCCTCGTCGAGCGGGCAGCCGTCGTCGAAACGCGCCTCGCGCAGCGACCGGCTGACGGCGGGTGAGATCAACGTCACTCGGCTTGTCATGTGCCTGCTCTCATGGTCAACAAAGCGTTCGCCGCACGGAATTGCCGGCCCCCGAACGCGGCCGGCACGCCCCCGGTGGCGCCACGCGCCCTTGGCCGCACCCCCGCGACGCGGTACGTTCTCGAAGATATCGACGACGGTACTGCGGAAGCCGGTGGGAATCCGGCACGGTCGCGCCACTGTGAGTCCGGTACCGGCCGCCCCGACACGGGGTGGCGGACGCCGGGCGAGTCAGACCCGTGGCCGTCGTCCTGTGCACCACCGAGCCGGGACGCGAGTTCCCCAGGAGGTCCTGCCATGGCGCAGTCCACCGTCCAGCCCAGCGCTGCCCCCACCACCCTCCCCGCCAAACTGCCGATCGGCGCGATCGCGCCCTGGGCGGTCTTCTTCGGCGTCCTCATGCTGGTGCTCCTCTACTTCGTCGGCGCCGAGCAGGGCGCCACCTCCGTGGTGAGCGGTGAGAACGTCCACGAGTGGGTGCACGACGCCCGCCACCTCCTCGGCTTCCCCTGCCACTGACGGCCGAGCCGGAGCGCATCAGCCCATGAACTCGGCAACCGTCAGAAACCTCCTGGTCCGCGGCATGCTGGCGGGCCTCGCCGCCGGCCTGCTCGCCCTCGTCGTCGCCTACTTCCTGGGCGAGCCCCGCGTGGACTCGGCCATCGCCTACGAGGAGGCGCACTCCCACGAGCACGGCATGGAAGCCGTCAGCCGTTCCATGCAGTCCACCGGCGGCCTGAGCACCGGAGTACTGCTCTACGGCGTCGCGTTCGGCGGCATCGCCGCCCTCGCGTACTGCTTCGCGCTCGGCCGGATCGGCCGCTTCGGGCCGCGCGCGAGCGCGCTGCTCCTGGCCGCCGCGGGGCTGGTCGCGGTCTACGTCGTACCGTTCCTCAAGTACCCGGCCAACCCGCCGTCCGTCGGCGACCCGGACACCATCGGGAAGCGCACCACGCTGTACTTCCTGATGATGCTGCTCAGTGTGCTGCTGGCCGTCGCCACCGTCATCCTCGGCAAGCGGCTCGCACCACGCCTCGGCACCTGGAACGCGACCCTGTCCGCGGGCGCGTTCTTCGGCCTCGCCGTCGGACTCGCGTACGCGTTCCTGCCGGCGGTCAACGAAGTCCCCAACGACTTCTCGGCGACGTTGCTGTGGCAGTTCCGTCTCGCGGCACTCGCCATCCAGCTGACCCTGTGGACCGCCTTCGGGCTGCTCTTCGGCGTACTCGCGGAACGCGTCCTGTCGCCCGGGGCCACGGTCCCCGCGGCCGAGGGCACGGGAACGCGAGCCGCTCGCGTACCGCACTGAGGCATCCTCCGCCGAGGCGGACACCGTGGTCCGGCCCGGCACACCCCGTGCGGGACCGGACCGAGGTGTTTTCCGGTGCTCTGCGACGGGCCGGGCCTACGGCCGGAGCGCGAGATCGCGCTGATACCAGGTGCCCTGCTTACCGCCGAGGTCGGCCGGCTCTGCGGGACCGACCGGGACGAACTCGGCCTTGACCAGCACTTTTCGGGACGCGACATTGTCGCGGGCGGTGGCCGCCCGCAGCGTGCGCAACCCGTGCTGCGCCGCCGCCAGCCGGCACAGTTCCCGCACGGTCGCGGTCGCCACGCCACGACCGGCGACGTGCTGCGCGACCCGGTAACCGAGTACGGCGGTGCCGTCCTCGAGGTCGTACAGATTGAACCGGCCCAGCACCGAGCCGTCCCCGGCGACGAGCACGTGGAAGGCGCAGACGCCGGCCTCCTGCTCGGCCAGCAGGGCGCCGAACCGGTCGGTGAACTGGTCGAAGAACTCGTCGCCGCGGTCGGAGACGGAGGCGGCGAAGTAGCCGCGGTTCGCCAGCTCGAAGGCCAGGACCGCCGGGGCATGGCCGGCATGCAGCCGCTTCAGCTCGGGCACCGCCCCACTTTATCCGGGGGGTGCGCTGGGGCCGACTGGGTTTCCGCGCCGGCCGACAGGCGCCTGCGGCGGAGCCGGGCCCGCTCGCGGTGCTGTGCCTGGTCGCCTGGAAGGTACCCGTCACCGGCGACGAGGGCGGCTGGACCGCCGCCTGGTACACCGTCGGCTTCCTCGCGGTCGCGGCGGTCTCCGCGACGCTCGTCACGGGCTCGAACTCTGCCGCGACGGAGGCCCCGCACGGCTTTTGTCCCTGTCTCCGCTCACCTGGACGGGCCGCAGCCTCAGCTACGGCATGTACTTGTGGCACTACCCGATCGTGCGCCTGCCGGCCTCCTTCGGCGTGCGGGACGCCCGCCTGTCGGCCACGGTCGTACCGGCCACCGCCATGGCCCTCTTGTCCTACGCCGTCATCGAGGCCCCCTCCAACGCCGAGCCCGCGGCCCGCGAGTGTCACGATCTACCCTGACCACCGCACCGGGAGCGGGCACGGCAAGCGAAGCCGCTACGGCGGACACGTGCGGCAAGTCGGCGTAGGCGGCGCCGGGTTGGGCGGTGGCCGGTCCGTCGATGACCTGGTGCCCGTGAATCGTGCGCACCGGATCGTGCGCCAGGGGCCTTGGTGAGTCGGTGTTCCAGGGCAGCGCCAATGACCATGCGCCACGAGGTCATCCACTCCGCGTCGACGCCCAGTTGTTCGGCGATACAGTCCCGGCCGGGGATCCGACAGGGGAGTTGGTGGGCGGTGACGGACGTTGCGGGGGAGCTGGAAGGTGCCGGGGTGGGGGCTGGTGGTTCCGGGTTGTGGGGGCAGCGGGACTTCGTGTTGTTGTGGAGCGGTCAGACGGTCAGTGAGATGGGCTCGGCTGTCACCCAGGTCGCTCTGCCGCTCGTCGCGGTTGTCGTACTGGAGGCCAGCACGTTCCAGGTCGGGCTTCTGACCGCCGCGGCCACGCTGGCGTTCGCCCTGATCGCGCTGCCCGCGGGCGCGCTCGTGGACCGTGGCTCCAAACGCTCCATCATGATCGTCTGTGACGTCCTCCGGCTGCTGATCATCGGTTCGGTGCCGCTGGCGGCCGCCTTCGGCGCCCTGACGATGGCGCAGCTCTACGTCGTCGCTGTCGCGGCCGGCGTGTGCACGGTGTTCTTCGACGTCTCGTACCAGAGTTACGTGCCCTCGCTCGTCCGTCCCGATCTCCGGATGGACGCCAACGGCAAGCTGGGGACCACCCAGGCGTTCGCACAACTCGGGGGACCCGGTCTCGGCGGTGGACTGTTCGCGGCGTTCGGCGCCGCCGGCGCGATGACGGCCGACGCGCTCTCCTACGCGGTGTCGGTCCTCTCCCTGTCCGGGATCAGGACACGCGAGGTGCCGCCGCCCGCGCGGCGCGAGGGCGAGACGTTGCGGAGCCGGATCGCCGAGGGACTGCGATTCGTCGCCGGGCACAGGATCCTGCGGATGGTCGTGGCGTGCACGGCCACCGCCAACCTGTTCTCCGGCATGACGTCGGCGCTGGCCATGGTCTTCCTCGTCCGGGTGCTGCACGTGGCTCCCGCGCTGACCGGGCTGATCATGGCGGCCTCGGCGCTGGGCGGGATCGCCGGAGGAGTGTTCGCCGGCCGGCTCGCCAGGTGGATCGGCTCGGCGCGGATCATCTGGGTGTCCATGCTGGTGTTCAGCGCTCCGCAGGTCGTCGCGGTGGCGGCCTGGCGAGGATGGGGCGTGCTGCTGTTCCCGCTGGGCTGGGCCGTCGCCTACTTCTCCGGGATGGTCTACAACGTCGCCCAGCTCAGCTACCGGCAGTCGGTGACTCCGCCCGAGCTGATGGGCCGTATGAACGCGGCCGTCCGCTGGGTCGTGTGGGGCACGCTGCCGCTCGGCGGCGTCCTCGGCGGGGCACTCGGCACGCTGATCGGGGTGCGGCCCACACTGTGGCTAGCCGCCGTCGGTACGTGGGCGGCCGGCTGGTTCGTCTTCTTCTCCCCGCTCCGCCACCTCCGCGACGTCCCCCAACCCACTCCCACGCCCGTTGCCCCGAGTTGACGCGTTGCGCCCGCGCGCCCGCGGCTCACGCTGCGTCCCGGTGGGCGAGATGGCCGTCCCGAATTCGCCAGTAGCGCTGGTGTGGGGTCAGTTGCCCCGTCTCCTCGGCCGCGACGGCCCGAGTGACCCGCTCGCGCGGTCGCGGGAGGGCGGAGGCCCGGAGAAGGCGGCGGACGGCGGCGCGCTCCGTCCCGCCGCCCCCCGGCCGAGGGGTGGCGGTGGGGAGAGCCTCGGGGCTACTGCCGGGCGGTGACTCGGCGGCGTACGAGACAGAGGGCGGCGCCCGCCACGACGACCACCGCGGCGCCGATCCCGATCCAGGCGCCGGCGGACAGGCCGCCGTCCTCGTCCTCCTCCTCGGCCTGGGCCGTGGGTGAGGCCGAGGGCTCGGTCGCCTCGGGCGTGGGCGGCACGGCTGCCGACTCGCCGGCCGTGGGGGAGGGGCCGACCGGCTTCGCGCCGGGTGCGGCGGCCCTCAACTTGAGGACCGGCGCCGGGTTTTCGCTGTTCTCGTCGAGGCCGATCCAGCGGTCCACGCGGTCGTCGCTGTAGGTCTGCAGCGTCTTGAACGTCAGCTCCTTCGCGTCGGGAAGCTGCTTGACGACGATGGAGTACGTGGCGTTCTCGCCCGCGTCGAGCTCCGGACCTCCGACGGTGTAGCCGTCGTCACCGGCGGTGAACTTCCAGCCCTTGGGCCCCTCGCCGTAGGTCACGTCGGCGGGTGCGATGCCCTCGGGCAGGACCACGCGCACCTTGACGACTCCGGCGCTGTCGGACTCCGACTCGGCGTCGAAGCTGATCTCGGCGTTCTCGGCGAGGGCCTGGGGCTTGTCGGACTCGACCTCGACGTGGGCGGAGGCCGGCCCGGCGACAAGGAGGACCGCGGTGGCGGTCGCCGCCGTCACCAGGGCCAGGCGGTGGGCGACGCGGTGCGTGTGCGGAGCGGGTGACATGGGTGTCTCCAGGCATGGGGGAGCCGGGGTCGGCTCTACGACCGGCCCGGCGAGGTCAGATGGCGGGGGTGAGCCCCGCCCAGGGAGGGCCCCGCCGTACGACCACGTCCGCGCACACCGCCACCCGGAAGGGCGGCCGGTCGAGCCAGGCCGGGACGAGCGCCGGCACCCCGGAGGACGCGGGCGCGGCGCGCCACGTCAGCAGTGCCCAGGCCGTGGCGATGCGTGCGCGCGCCGCGTCCACCACGTCGACGGCATGTGTGAGACCACGCGCCAGTGACCAGCACGCGGTGTCCGCGCGGTGCAGCAGCACCGCGACGAGCACGGCCGCGGCGACGTGGACGGCCGACATCGTCAGGGAGTCGTGGAGCCGTCCGTGCCACACCGGATGCGTGTTCATGGCGTGGTGCGTGTGCGCCGGCATGGGCTCGCCCAGGCCCCCGGACCTCACGGCGTGCGAATCGTGTGCGTGCGTGGTCGAGAGCAGCGCGTGCAGTCCCAGCTGGGCGGCGCCGCACACCGCCACGACGGTCGCCGTCGAACGCCGGCGCCTGGCGCCCACGAGCCCCACGGCGAAGAGCACCGCGGCTGCCGCCGCGCCGTGCCGCCACGGCATCGACGCCTCGGTGACCACGTGGTGGGCGCTCACCCCGAGGACCGTCCCGACGAGCGCGAACACCGCCGCCCGCACAACGGGCAGCGGGGCGTGGCGTGTCGGCGTACGGGAGGTGCTGGGCGTGGTCATGGCCTGCCCATCATCGGGCATCCCCCGGCCAGGTCGAAGGCGGGATCCCTTAAGAGGTGACTCGTCCGGAATCTCGTTGCCCTGCGCGGGGATTCGCCATTCCCCTCAGTGCCCTGACATCCGACAGGGCGGGGCTCGGGCGCCGGGCCCACGGCCATGTCCTCACCGCTGCTCACGTGTTGACACCGCCCGGCCGAACTACCGCCTGCGGAGCGGCCCTTCACGATCGTCTCGCCGCTCGGTCCACTCCTCGAGGGCGTGGCGGTGGGCGCGTTCGTCGTCGTCCCCGAACACGGTGAACACGACGCGGTCGAACCGGCCGGGGTGCGCTTCGAGCCAGTCGGCGACGGTGGAAAGGGCCACGGTCGCGGCCTCGTCCTTGGGGTAGCCGAAGACGCCGGTGCTCACGGCGCTGAACGCGAGCGTGCGGATCGTGTCCACCTCGGCGGCCAGGTCCAGGCAGGACCGGTAGGCGGAGGCCAGCGCCCGGGCGTCGTTCGTGCGGGGACGGCCGTCGACGACCGGGCCGACGGTGTGCAGGACGTACCGGGCCGGCAGGTGGTAACCCCGGGTGATCTTGGCGGTGCCGGTCGGCTCGGGGGTGTCTTGCAGGGCGATGACCGTGGCGCAGTCGTCGCGCAGCCGGGGCCCGGCCGCGCTGTGGAGCGCGTTGTCGACGCACGGGTGCCGGGGGCGGAAGCAGCCGAGCAGCGCGCTGTTCGCGGCGTTGACGACGGCGTCCGAGGCCAGGGTGGTGAGGTCTCCCCGCCACAGCGTGGTCCGGCCGGCCGCCGGGTAGGCGGAGCGCGGGAACTCGTCCTCGATCGTGGGGAGCCGGGCCGCCGTGAAGGACGGTCGGGATCGCCGTTCCGCGCCGAGTACGCCGTCCAGTGCCTCCCGCACCCCCTCGGGCAGCGGGCCGGGTTCGCGGACGTTCAGCAGTGCGCGCAGTGTCCGCCGGGCGGTCACCGCGTCGGTGCCGGTCAGGTCCCGCAGGGATGCGGCCCGCAGACCGAGTCGGTCCACTGCCCGGTCGTCACTGAGCAGTGCCAGGGCCGACCGCACCTGCCGGTCGATCCGGTCGGGTGCGGCAGGAGGCGCCGACGCCTCGAACGGGTCGTCGAGAGCGATCGCGGCCCGGTACGCGCTCAGCGGCAGCCCCGGTCGCCGCGCCGCCTCCCGCACGGTGAGGTCGCTGGTCTGTGCCCGCGAAGAGGTCATGTCGGCTCCAGGAGGGGGCGGTCGGTGGCGGGGAGGTGGCGGTGGTCCGGGGCTCGGGGGCGGGGCGGCCGTAGGGGCGGGGTGCCCCCGAGGACCGTACGGGGGCGGTGCGGGCCTTCAGCCCCGGCCGGGCTGCCGGGTGGCGCGGACGACGTCGGCGAGGGAGGTGGCGGGGTGGCCCGTGAGGCGGGGTACGGCGTCGCTGACCCCGTCGAGCGCACCGGCCGCGATGGCCGTGTAGGTGGACACCCAGGCGTCGAGCTGCCACTGCGGCGCGCCGTAGGAGGCGCGGGAGGCGTACGCCTCCTCGACCGTCTCGGGCCGGTAGGTGACGGTGCGGCCCAGTTCCTCGGACACGATCGCGGCCGCCTCGTCCAGCGTCAGGGACTCCGGCCCGGTCAGGTCGTAGATTGCGCCCGCGTGGTCGGCGGGGTGGGTCAGGACCGCGGTGGCGGCGTCGGCGATGTCCTCCTGGCCGACGAACGCGGCGCTGCCCGGCGGGACCGCGGATGACGCCGTCCTCGCCGGCGAGATCGGGCACGAACTCCGCGTACATGTTGTCCCGGAGGAACGTGTACGCCAGGCCGCTCGCCCGGATGTGCTCCTCGGTGTGGAAGTGGTCGCGCGCCAGGGTGAACGTGGCGTCGGGGGCCGCGCCGAAGAAGGAGATGTACACGAGGTGCCGTACGCCGGCCGCGGCGGCGGCGTCCACGAACCGCTTGTGCAGGGTGAGCCGGTCGGCGCTCTCGGAGGCGGACACCATGAGGAGGGTGTCGACACCGGTGAGGGCGTCGGTCGAGGCGGCACGGTCGCCGTAGTCACCGCGGACAGCGGTCGCCCCCTTCAGGTGCGGGGCACGTTCGGGGCGGCGGACCACCAGCTTCTGCGGGATGTCCCGCTCGGCGAGGCGCTGGGCGACACGGGCGCCGAGACGTCCGGTGGAGCCGGTGACCGCGATCGTGGGGGCGGGTGCGTCGGACATGATGTGCATCGCTTCCTGTGGTGGGGAGGGCCGCGTTCCGTGGCTGCCCGTCAGGGGGTGAGCCCGCTCAGGAACCGGTCCGCCCCGAAGGGCACGGACAGGGCCCGGTCGCCGAGGTCCGCGGGAACCTCGGGGTGGTCCGGGTTGACGCGGACCAGGCGGGCCCGCGGCGTGTGGCGCACCAGGTTCTCCATGGGCCGGCGGATCACACCCGGAGTATTGAACCCGGCGCCGATTTCGAGGACGAGCACCATGCTGTCCTCGGGCGCGCCGTCGAGCCACCCGGCCAGCCGGTGCCCGGCCGGCAGGTAGGCGTCGTCCACGAACTCCGGGCCGACCCGGACGTTGGGGAACACGTCGGCGCCGCAGCGGGGGCAGCGCGGCAGGGCGGCGGGGTCGGTGACGCGGCCGCTCTCGCGGTCGTAGGCGGCGAGGACCCGGTCGAGGAACGGCTTGCTGTCCCACGTCCCGCGGGTGCACGGCACGGTGCACTGGAGGCGGCCGTAGTCGCCCTGCGGGGTGAAGACACGGTCCGCCGCGAAGCCGCCGCGGACGAAGAGGGCGTCGACGTTGGACGTCATCACCCAGTGGTCGCGGTCGCCCACGACGGCCCGCAGGTGCTGGTAGAGGGCGTTCGGGCCGGGGCCGTGGCGGATGTCGTCGATGTGGACGGCCCAGTAGCCCCACATCATGTCCTCGGGCAGGGGGACGCCGAGCAGGTACCGGGAGCGCAGGCCCAGTCGGTGCAACGCCGGCAACAGTTGCCTGAAGCGCTCGGTGTCGCCGTAGTCGTAGCCGGCCGCCGCGCTCAGGCCCGCGCCGGCGGCGACGAGTACGCGGTCCGCGTCGCGCAGCCACGCCCGGAACGTCTCGCGGCTGCCTGCCAAGGTGTCGCCTGGGCCGCCGAGGCCGCGGGCGCCGCCGGTGTCACGGATGTCGCTCGTCGGGCTCACCACGCGCTCGTCCTCTCCGGTTTCCGCCGTCACGGCGCCTTGTGCTCGCCGGCGCCACCACCAACGTACGAGGCGGACGACAGGGGAGCCGGATACAGTTCCGACTGATGATGGTCAAAAACCGACACGCCTCGTCGCCGGAGATCCCCGAGGTTCTTTTCGCCGCGCCGGCGGGCACCCCCGCCGGCATCGAGGTGATGTCGCTGGCCGACCTGCGCGAGCGTTTCCACGGCCGCACCCCCGACCGTCCGCAGCGCCCCGACTTCCACCACCTGATCGGCCTCACCGCGGGCGGCCTCCGGCACACCGTCGACTTCACCGGACACACCCTCGCGCCCGGTTCCTGGCTGTGGGTGCGCCCGGGGCAGGTGCACCAGTGGGGCGACCTCACGGGGGCCGAGGGCACGCTGATCCTCTTCCAGCAGGACGTCCTGGACGCGGCCACCGCCACGGCCGCCCGTCTCGACGACCCGTACGCCCCCGTCGCCGGCACGCCCGACCGCGACGACGCCGAGGCACTGGACCTGGCCGCGCGGCACCTGAGCCGCGAGTTCCAGGCACTGGGCCAACTGCCCCTGGACGTACACCTGATGGCGCTGCGGCACCTGCTGGCCGTCCTCGTGCTGCGCCTGGCCCACCTCACGGCCCCCGTCGGCCCCGCGCCGGCGCCGGACGAGACGTATCTGCGGTTCCGGGACGCGCTGGAACGGCACTTCACCCGCACGCGGCGCGTCGAGGACTACGCCGGCATGCTCGGCTACTCCGCCCGCACCCTCGCCCGGGCGACGCTCGCCACCGCGGGGCTCAGCGCCAAGGAGTTCGTCGACCGCCGTGTGGTCCTGGAGGCCAAGCGGCTGCTGGCGCACGGCGACCGGACCGCGGCCCAGATCGCCGACCAGCTCGGCTTCGCCCATCCCTCGCAGTTCGGCAAGTACTTCACGCACCGGACCGGACGGTCACCGATCGACTTCCGCGACGCGGTACGGGGGCGCGGCGAGGGAACCGGCGCGTCGACCGCCGCCCGCCAGGACCCGACCACGCCACTGACGCGCGGCGGTCGTGCGTAGGACCACTGCGTAGGACCACTGCCTGGGACCGCCGCGTACGACTCCTGTACCGGGCGGCGCCGGACGGTCAGAATGATCAGACGGCCGCCCGGCGAGCCGGCGGCCGGCGGACCCCTCCGTCCACGCCCCGCATCCGTCCACGCCCCACCCGTGCACGCCAGTCAGCGAAAGGACGACACCAGGGTGTCGAGCATGCCCGAGACGGGCGCCACCGTCAGCAACCCCGTGATCCCCGGCTTCCACCCCGACCCGAGTGTCTGCCGGGTCGGCGAGGACTACTACGCCGCCTGCTCCAGCTTCGAGTACTTCCCCGGCATCCCCCTCTTCCACAGCCGGGACCTGGTGCACTGGACGCAGATCGGCAACGCGCTCGACCGGCCGAGCCAGTTGCGACTCCCGCTGGACGCGCCGTCTTCGGGAGGGATCTACGCACCCACCCTGCGCCACCACGACGGCCGCTTCTGGCTGATCGTCACCAACGTCAGCGCCGACGGCAACCTGCTGTTCACGGCCACCGATCCGGCGGGCCCCTGGTCCGATCCCGTCCGGCTGCCCGGCGTGCACGGCATCGACCCCGACATCGCCTGGGACGAGGACGGCACCTGCTGGTGCACCGTCGCCGGGGTGGCGCAGGTGGCCATCGATCCCCGCACCGGGGAGACCCTGGGCCCCTCCCGCCGGCTCTGGTCCGGCACCCCCGGCGCCAAGGCCCCGGAAGCCCCGCACCTTTACCGGATCGGCGACCACTGGTACCTGCTCATCGCCGAGGGCGGCACCGAGCGCTGCCACGGCGTCTCCGTCGCCCGCGCCCGCACACCCGACGGCCCCTTCGAGCCGTGCCCGGACAACCCGGTCCTCACCCACCGCGGCACCGACCGTCCGATCCAGAACACCGGCCACGCGGACCTGGTCCAGGGGCCCGACGGTTCGTGGTGGATGGTGCTGCTCGGCGTGCGGCCCGGCGGCGGCTCCCCGGGGTGGCACGTCATCGGCCGGGAGACGTTCCTCGTACCGGTCGACTGGGTCGACGGCTGGCCGGTCGTCGGCGACCTCTCCACCGACCTCCCGGCGCCTTCCTGGCCCCTGCACCCCGGCCCGTCCGTTCCGGGCCGGGACGACTTCGACCTCGGTGAACTGGCCCCGCACTGGGTCTCCGTGCGGCGGCGGCCGGCGGAGGACTGCACCACGAAGGAGCGCGCCGGCTGGCTGACCCTGCGCGCCCGCGGCCGGTCCCTCGACGACGCCGACGTGACGTTCGCCGGCCGGCGCCAGCAGCACCTCTCCTGCCGGGTGCGCGCGCTGATCGACGTGTCGGAAGGGTCCGGGGGCCTGGCCGTCCGCCTCGACGAGCAGCACCACTACGACGTCGAGGCGTCGTCCGGCGAGGTGCGCGTGCGGGCCCGCATCGGCCCGCTGAGCACGGTCGTCGCGTCCCGGCCGACGCCACCAGGTCCCGTGGTGCTCCGCGTCGAGGTGGCAGCCGTGCAGGGCGTGAACGACCCGCGCTCCGGCCCGGACACCGTCACCGTCGGCTTCGAGGAACCCGACGGGACCTTCGTCGCGCTCGCCTCGCTCGACGGCCGGTACCTGTCCACGGAGGTCGCGGGCGGCTTCACCGGCCGTGTCATCGGCATGTACGCGGCATCCGGCTCGGCGCACTTCGACTGGTTCGCCTACGAGCCGCTCTGACCGAACGGTCCGACCCCTCCGCCCCGGCGCCGGCGGTCTGATCCCGGGCCGGCGGCACCCGGGCTCCCCGGGACGTCCACCGGTCTCGTGGCCGTTCCGTCAGCCGGTCATGGCGTCGCGGACGAGCGCGGTGTCGACGAACTGCTCGAAGCGGGCGATGGGTCCGCCGCGTACGACGAAGTGGTGGGCGACGCGGACGTCGATCGGCTTCCCGGTCGCCGCGTTGACGGCGGTGTAGCGCGCGAGGACGACGACGTTCTCACCGTCGACCACGTACGTGTCGTCGTGCGCGGTCCAGTCCTCCCAGTCCGCGCCCAGCCTCTCCATCACGTGGGAGGTGACGCCCTCGGGGGTGCGGTAGGTGCCGGTCAGCGGGAAGCCGGCCATCTCCGTCCATTCGACGTCCGGAGCCAGAGTGGCCCTGAGCGCCGCCAGATCTCCGGCCGCGGAGGCGAGGTACTGGCGCCGTACGACGTCGGCGGGGGCGGTGGAGACCGCGAAGTCGGTGCCTTCGTGCGTCATGGTCAGCCCCACGTCATCTCGCCCTTGGCGACCTTGGCGCCGATCTGGGCGGCGATCAGCATGCCGTGGTCGGGATACCGCGCGACGAGCGCTTCGGTGAGCGCGGCACCGTCGGCGGCCTTGGCCAGCTCCTCCTCGAAGGCGACCAGGTACGCACGGGTGTTGCCGATGGCTCCGGCGTCCGCCGGCGCGCCCGGAAGACGGTGTCCGGGGACCACCAGAAGCGGGTCGAGGGCGGCCATCTCGTCCAGCAGGTCGATCCAGGAGGCGCGGTCGCCCGGGGCGGGGGTGTCGGCGACCCAGACGTGTTCCTGCTGGAACACCAGGACGCCGCCGAGGATGGCGCGCTGCTCCGCCTGCCAGAGGTAGTGACGGTCGGGCAGTCCGGCCGGGCCGCCCCGGAGCTCGAAGCGGTGGCCTTCCAGGGTGAGGTCGCCGGTCAGCGGTTCGAGGTCGACGAGGCGGGTGGGCAGGTTCGGGCCGAGGGCCTGCCAGGCCTTCAGCTTGCCCTCGTAGGAGTGCTTGACGTGCTCGATGACCAGGGGGGTGGCGACGAAACGCGCGTCGGGGAAGGCGTCGGCGACGACTTCGGCACCGAAGTAGAAGTCGGGGTCGGCGTGGCTGACGAACACGGTGGTCAGCCGCTTGCCGGAGTCGAGGATCTCGGCGACCAGGCGGTGGCCGTCGGCGCGGGTGAAGGCGGCGTCGACCAGCAGCGCCTCGCTCTCGCCGGTGACGAGGGTGGCCGTCTTGTTCTTGCTGCCTGCGGGGAAGTCGAGGTCGAGAACCTTGAAGGAGAGGGTGCTCATGGAGTGCTCCTTGAGGGGGACGAAAGGAGTGTGCGGACGCCGGCCGGGCCCGTGGGGCGACCCCGGCGCGAACGCTTTACCTGACTGCACAGTATCTGACCAGTCAGATGATTATCCAGTCGTGCACCGTGCGTCTCACCCGTGTCTCACCTGTGCCGCCCCGGGCCGCTCACGAGGCCGGGGCGCGCCCGCTCACGGCAGGCGGGGCAGGACGTCCCGAGCCGCGTGGCTGAGGATGCGCAGGTCCTCCGCGAAGCGCTCGCGATCCTCGGCGGGCAGCGGGTCCAAGAAGTAGCGCCTGATGTTCTCCAGATGCACTCCGGAGGCGCGCACCGCGGTCTCGGCCCCCAGCGGCGTGAGCCGTACGAGCCGCCCGCGCCGGTCGCCGGGCGCCTCGGTGCGCTCGACCAGGCCGGCCGCCTCCATCCGGTCCACGAGCCGTGTCGCACCCCCGGTCGTCAGAACCTGCTCCTGGGCGATCGCCCGCATCGGCAGCCCCGGCTCACCGGCCCGCCCGAGGATCAGCAGCACCTCGAACGTGAGGTGGCTGATCCCGCACTCCTCCTCCAGCGCCCGCCCCAGGATGTACTCCAGCCGGTTGGCGGCGCCCTGCAGCCGGCCGAAGGCCAGGATCAGCCGGTGATCCGCCGCCTCCTTGGCCGTCGTGATGTCCGCTCCCTCGCTCACGGCCCCGCCGCCTTTCTGGTCGCCTCCGGCACGGTCGCCTCCGGCACGAAGGTATCGATCATGCCCTGCGGACAGGATGGCGGGCGGCACTTCCGGCATCGCCGGTCGCTGACCGACAGGTCCGGGGCGAGGATGTCCGACGAACGTCGGGGGTGCCGGTGGCCGTTCGTCGCGGGCGGGGGCTCGTCCCGCCTCCCTACGATGGGACGGTGGATTCGGGACCGGGACGCGGTGTGCCGTGGTGGATCGAGGCGGCGGCGGTGGTGGTTCTGGCGTCGCTGTCCCTGCTGGAGGGGTTGCGGTCGGCCGGTGACACCCTGGCCGACCCCGCCCCGTGGCTGGCGGTGGCCGCCGCGGCCGCGGTCGTCGGGCGGCCCCGCTTCCCGCGGGCGGTGGCGGGCCTGGCGCTCGCCGCGGTCGCCCTGGGCTCGCTGTTCCCGCTGCTGGTCACGCTGTATCACTACTCCTCGCGGGACCGGCTGCGCGCGGTGTGGGTGTGCCTGGGCATCGCCCTGGGCGCGGGGTTGCCCTGGTTCGCCGTCGCGGCGGCTCTCGGCCGCCCCCTCCACGGGGGACGGCTGAGCACCTGGACCAGCGGCGGTGTCGTCAATGTCGTGCTGGTCGGTCTGGCCCTGGCCCTCGGCATGTGGGCGGGCAGCCGGCGCAGACTGCTGCACGCGCTGACGGAGCAGGTGGCACAGCTGCGCGTGGAGCGCGAACTGCGCGCCGGGCAGGAGCGGTTGGCGGAGCGGGCCCGGATCGCCCGCGAGATGCACGACGTCCTGGCCCACCGGCTCAGCCTGCTGGTGCTGCACGCCGGGGTGCTGCAACGGCGAGCCGAGGGGATGCCGCCGGCGGCGGCGGAGCGCGTCGGCCTGTTGAGGGACACGGCCGCACGCGCCCTGGACGACCTGCGTGAGGTGCTGGGCGTTCTCCGCGCCGACACGCTCTCCCGCCCCGAAACGCCCTCCCGCCCCGACACGCTCTCCCGCGCCGACACGCTCTCCAGGGCGGGCGGTTCGCCCGCGGTCGGCGCGGGCGGCTCCCCTGCGGTCGGCGCGACGGCTGCCGAGGCGCCGGCCCTGCAGGACCTGACCGAGCTGCTCGCCGAGGCACGGGCCGCCGGTCAGGTGATCGACGCGGTGGTCTCCGGTGACGAGGGGAGCGCCCCGACCAGTCACCGGCTGGCCGTGCACCGGCTCGTGCGCGAGGCCCTCACCAACGCCCGTAAGCACGCTCGTGAGGCGCCCGTCGCGGTGCGCGTGCACTACGGTCCGCCGGCCACCACGGTGGAGGTCGTCAACGGGCCCGCCGCGGACGCCGGGAGTGCCGGGAGCTTCCCGACGGGTGAAGGCTCGTTCGGGGCCGCGGCCGGCGCGGGGCCCGGCGGCTACGGCCTCGTCGGTCTGACGGAGCGGGTCACGGCACTGGGCGGCCACCTGCACGCCGGTTCCTCCGGGGCAAGCTGGCGGCTCGCCGCCCGGCTGCCCACACCGTCGCCCGCCCGTCCTGCGGCGCCCACGTCGCCGTCGGTCCCGGCCGGACCCGGCGACGAGACGTCGCCCTCGGACGCGTGACAGCCCGCCGACCGGCACCGGACGCGGCTCAGGAGCCCGGACGCAGTCCAGCCGGCCGGGGGCGGAGTCACCCTTGACCTCGGCGAAGTGCGGGTTCGACCGTTCAGTGAACGGGCCGGCTGGAAAAGGGCGTTGAGGGCCGAGAGGGCGGTTGCGGCGGGCCGCGCGGCGGCCTCCCCGCGGCGCGTCGTGGACGTGCTCCCCAGAGGCCGCCGTTTCGAGGGCGGCACGAGCGCTGTGCGTGTCGTCCGGCACCGCGGTGGCCCGGCGGCCCCGGGTGCGTTCCGTTCTGTGGCCGAGAGGGCGACGTATCAATTGGACGTGCTCCCCAGAGGCCGCCGTTTCGAGGGCGGCACGAGCGCTGTGCGTGTCGTCCGGCACCGCGGTGGCCCGGCGGCCCCGGGTGCGTTCCCTTCTGTGGCCGAGAGGGCGACGTGTCAATTCGGCGAATGATTGCGCGCAATGTGGAGAAACGGTGTGCAGTGTGTGATTGAATCCTGCACAACTCGGCCAGGTGGCTCGATCTGATACCCGGCTCCCCGTGCTCTGCTGCCCCGGCAGAACTGCCGTACATCCCGGTCACGTTCGCCGGACCGAGCCGCTCCGCACCTGTGCGGCGGTGGACGGGCGGGAGATCCGCCCTCGCCTCCGCCGCGACGCACCGCAGGTGTTCCGGCCAGGCCCTCCCCGGCCTGAGGCCCCGCGCCGGAGCACGCCCGGCACGGCCTTTTCACGGCCGGGCCGGCGCGTGCGCCCCACCGGGTCGCAGGTGCCCTTGCCGTCACGCACGTGAAGGGATCCTCCATGACCGCCACCGTCTCCAACTTCTACTACGGCGCCGTGACGCCCGTGTCCGCCTATCTCATGGCCTGTCTCGGCGCGGCACTGGGGCTGCGGTGCACCACCCGGTCGCTGCGCCGCCCGCAACGCAAAGCCGGCTGGCTGGCGCTGGGCGCCGTCTGCATCGGCTGCGGCATCTGGACCATGCACTTCATCGCCATGATCGGCTTCAGCGTGCAGGGGGCCCTGGTCGGTTACGACCCCACGAAGACCGTCCTCAGCCTCGCGGTCGCCATAGCCTTCGTCGCCGTCGGCGTGTTCCTGGTCGGCTACCGGGGCAGCTCGCCCCTGAACCTGGGCATCGCGGGCACGGTCACCGGGCTCGGGGTCGCGGCCATGCACTACCTCGGCATGGCCGCCATCCACACCAACGGCGGGCTCCGCTACGACACGGGGACGGTGGCGCTGTCGGTCGTGATCGCCGTAGTGGCGGCGACGGCGGCGCTGTGGGCTGCGGTCTCCGTTCACCGGCTGTGGGCGAGCCTGGGAGCGAGTCTGGTCATGGGGGTGGCCGTGACCGGCATGCACTACACCGGCATGGCCGCCGTCTCCGTCCACCTCACCGGGCAGGCCGAGTCCTCACAGTCGTCCACCAACCTGCTGTCCTTCCTCCTGGTGATGCTCGCCGGCCCGCTCGTCGTCCTGCTGGTCGCCGCCGTGATCGTCATGTTCGACCCGGACATGATGCTCAGCGACGACGACTGGGACCGTGCGGCGCCCGCGCCGGACGACTCCGTGAACGTCTTCTCCGACCGTCAGCCGACCCGGCCCGCGCCGCCCTACACGAGCCGGTAGCCGGCGCCCGACCGGGCGAACGGCGGCGGCAGAGAGCCGGCGAGTCCGCCCGCCCTCTGCCGCCGTCCCACGCGGCAGACATCGCCCCTTCCGCAGGCTCAGCCGTCAGCCGTCAGCCGTCAGCCGCTGGCCGCGCGCCGCCTCCCGCCGGCGGCGCGCCGATGCCTCCAGGAGACCCGCCGCCGCACCCACGATCCTGGGGTCGGGAGCCGGGCGGAGTCTTCGACATGACCACCGACCTGAGCGGTGTCCCGGCCGGCTACCAGGACGTGGCCGACGGCAGGAGCCTGAAGGTCCTCGTCAAGAACTGACCGCGACTGTAAGGGGGTTGAGGAAGATCCCCGTCGGATCGTGCGCGGCGCCGGTCACCATGCGGGGACGACCGGCGCGTCGGGTTCGTGGCGGCGCCAGGTCTCGTCGAGGCGTGTGAGCCGGGCCGGGGCGGCGATGCCCCGAAGGGACGCGACCTTTCCGTCGCTGACCTCGAACACCACGGTGCCCACGACCCGGCCCTCGACGACGGCGACGACGGCCGGGGAGCCGTTGACCAGGGCCGTATGGAGCGCGGGCGAGCCGCCGGCCAGCCGCCGCTTCGCCGGCGTGGGCCGGAAGCCGGCCCGCAGGACGGCGGCGACGCGCTCGGGCGTGTCGTACCGCAGCAGCCGCTTGGCCAGTCCGGCACCGTCGGAGACCAACGTCGCGTCGGCGGTGAGCATCGCCACCAGGCGCTCGGTACGACCCGAGGTCGCCGCGCTGAGGAACTCCTCGACGATTCTGCGCGCGGAGGCGGGGTCGACGTCGGTGCCGCCGCGACGCTCGGCGACGACCCGGCGCCGCGCCCGGTGGGCGTGTTGCTGGCTCGCGGACTCGGTGATGTCGAGGATCGCGGCGATCTCCGCGTGCGGGTACGAGAAGACCTCCCGCAGGACGTGGACGGCCCGTTCGACCGGCGAGAGGCGCTCCAGGAGGGTCAGTACGGCCAGGGACACGGATTCGCGCTGCTCGAAGGTGTCGGCCGGCCCGAGCATCGGGTCGCCTTCGAGGAGCGGCTCGGGCAGCCAGGCACCGGCGGCGCGCTCGTGGCGCGCCTGCGCCGAGCGGAGCCGGTCGAGGCAGAGGTTGGTGGCCACCTTGGTCAGCCACGCCTCCGGGACCTCGACCTGGGCGCGGTCAGCGGCCTGCCAGCGCAGAAAGGTGTCCTGCACGGCGTCCTCGGCGTCGGCGGCCGAGCCGAGCAGGCGGTACGCGAGCGAGGCCAGCCGGCCCCGGCCGGCCTCGAACCGATCGATGTCCGCGCTGTCCATTCGGGGCAGCCTAGGCGGCGGCCGTCACGCGGGTCTCGTCCCGGGTGGTGGCCGCGCGGTGCTGGCGTGCCGGCAGACCGAAGGTCGGGTGGGACACGTTCCAGACGCTGCCCTTGAGGATGCCCGCCTTGAGGCGTGCGGCCGCCCTGCCGCCCAGGTACCAGGACTTGGAGCGGACGTCCCCGTCCACCATCTGGAAGATCGCGTCCCGCCGGCCGAGGCTGATGTGGTTGCCGTAGTACGTCAGCCCGGTGGTGGGGACCGCCTCGCCCTTCAGGCGCGCGATGATCGCGGCGCTCGCCTGCATGCTGGTGAAGCCGGCCGAGGCGCAGGACATCGGCAGCGGCCGGCCGTTGTCGCCGACGGCGTGGGCGCAGTCACCGACGGCGTAGACGTCCGGGTGCGAGACCGAGCGCATGCTGCGGTCGACGACGATCCGCCCGGTCTCGGTGACCTCCAGGCCGGCGGCGGCCGCGAGGGGGTGCACGGCGAACCCGGCCGTCCACACGGTCACGTCGGCCGGGACGGACGTACCGTCGGCGGCGATCGCCCGGGTCGGTTCCACGGCGGCGATCCCGGTGTGCTCGTGGACGGTGACGCCGAGCCGGTCGAAGGCGCGGCGCAGGTGGCGGCGGGCCTTCGGGGAGAGCCAGGCGCCGAGTTCGCCCCGGGCGGCGAGGGCGACCGAGAGGTCGGGGCGGGACTCGGCGAACTCGGTGGCCGTCTCGATGCCGGTCAGCCCCTCCCCGACGACCAGCACCGTGCCGCCCTCGCCCAGCCCGGCCAGGCGCTCCCGCAGACGCAGCGCCGAAGCCCGGCCGGTGACGTCGAAGGCGTACTCGGCCACGCCGGGGACGCCGCGGTTGTCGACGGAGCTGCCGAGGGCGTGGAGAAGCGTGTCGTAGGCGAGTTCGTCCTCGCCGTCCTCGCCGGTGACGACCACGGTCCCGCGCTCCGGTTCGATGCCGGTGACGCGCGCCAGGCGCAGGCGTACCCTGGTACCGGCGAACACGTCGGTGAGCTGCGGGAAGGTGAGGTCCTGGCCGATCGCGAGCTGGTGGAGCCGCATCCGTTCGACGAAGTCGGGCACGGCGTTGACGACGGTGATCTCGGTGTCGGCGGGGGAGAGCCGGCGGGCCAGGTTTCCGGCCGCGAAGGCTCCGGCGTATCCGGCGCCGAGTACGACGATGCGGTGCTTCATGGCGTTGCTCCTGTCTCGTTCGCGTGCCCCTTGAACGAGACGGCGCCCCGATTGCTGACAGGAGCCGGATGTGACGCCGGTCACCGGACCGCCCTGGGTCGGAGTGACGGCCGCCGGCGGGACCCGGCCGGCGTCACCTGGCCGGACGGTCGCCCGAGTCCGCCTGCTCCAGGTGCGAGGCCAGCACGGCTGCCTGTACGCGCCGTTGCACGCCCAGCTTGGCCAGCAGGCGGGAGATGTGGTTCTTGACGGTCTTCTCCGACAGGTACAGCTTCTTGCCGATCTCGCGGTTGGTGAGGCCGTCACCGATCAGGGCCAGGATGTCCCGCTCGCGCGGTGACAGACTCGCCAGCTCGGACGGTACGGCCGGACTGTCCGCCGGGTCGGCGCGCAGCGACCGCATCAGCCGGGCGGTGGTCGCGGGATCCAGCATCGACTGGCCCGAGGCGACCGTGCGCACCGCCGAGACGAGGTCGGACCCCTTGATCTGCTTGAGGACGTAACCGGAGGCACCCGCCATGATCGCGTCGAGCAGGGCTTCCTCGTCGTCGAAGGACGTCAGCATCAGACAGGCCAGCTCCGGCATCTGGCTGCGCAGCTCCCGGCAGACGGAGATGCCGTCGCCGTCCGGCAGCCGTACGTCGAGGACGGCGACGTCCGGGCGCAGCGCGGGGCCCCGGGCGAGCGCGTGGTCGACGGTGCCGGCGTCGCCGACCACCGAGATGTCCGGCTCGGTGTCGAGCAGGTCGGCCAGACCGCGGCGGACGACCTCGTGGTCGTCCAGCAGGAACACGCGAATGGGATCCTGCTCGGTGAAGGTGCGCGTCTCTGGCATGGTGACCCCTCGTTCCGGCGGAGGACGGACCGCGGCCGTCCATCAGACCGATCATGACGCGTCGGGGCCCGGTGTCACTAGGGCCGACCGGCCCCACCCGCTCCGTGACACCCGTCCGCTCCGTGACAGCGGCCCGGAGGCCCGTCGTTCGCGGGCGGAAGGTGACTGGTGCCGTCACACGGGGTCTCAGGTGTGCGTGCTCATGCCGCCTCCGGGCTCCGGGCGCCGTCGGGTCGCGTGTCCCCGGCCTCGGTCGGATGCGCTGCGGGGCGGATCAGACGGTGCTGCCGGCGCCGTTCGGGGCGTACAGGTCCAGAAGGCGCGTCCGGGCCGAGCGGAGCCGATGGGCCAGTACCTGACCGGCCCACTGGGCGACGTCGTTGCCCAGAGCCGGATCGTCCCGGCACATCGACCGGATGGCCGCGGCATCGAACTCGTAGGCCCGCACCGGTGTGGTCGCCTCGGCGCCCAGGTGCCAGACGTGCGGGGCGAACAGCCAGGACCAGCCGACCAGTTCGTTGTGACCGAGGCTCTCGATGACGGCCGGCCGGCAGCCGGGAACCCGCATGTCGAGCTCGATCCTGCCGGTGCGGATGATCCAGAAGCGGTCGGCCCTTCCCCCTTCGTTGAACAGGCGTGTCCCCTGGGCGATGGACACCTCCCGGGCGAAGCGCATGAGCCGTCCGCGGTGTTCGGCGGACAGTGCGCGCAGCATGCTGGGGGTGGAAGAGACGTTCATGACATGCCTCCCTGGCGGACGCGGGCTTCCAGGCCAGCGTGTGCCCGGTCCTCGCCGCGTCCCATGGGCCACCCGGTCCACCGATCGGCCCGTTCGGTACCGGCGAGTCCGCTTCCGGGGACCATCGGGACCGGTGCGGGCCGTGTGGCCGCTGTCCGGGCCCGGCCGGGCGTGGAAGCGTCGTACGCGGACCGACGCGTCCGCGGCGAGACCCGCTCAGGAAGCACCGCGCCGGCCGCACCCCGCATCGAGGCCCCACGTGCCGCACCCGGAGGAATCACGTCATGCGTATCGTCGTCGCTCTCGGCGGCAACGCCCTGCTGCACCGGGGTGAGCGTCCCGACGCCGCTGTCCAGCAGGCCAACATCGACCGGGTCGCCACCGCGCTGGCCGCCCTCGCTCTCGAACACGAGCTCGTCCTCACCCACGGCAACGGCCCCCAGATCGGGCTGCTCGCGGTGGAGACTGCCGCCGATCCCGCTCTCAGCGCCCCGTATCCGCTGCATCTGCTCGGCGCGCAGACCCAGGGCATGATCGGCTCTCTGCTGGCCTGCACGCTGCACGACGTCCTGCCGGGCCACCACGTCGCCACCCTCGTCACGCACACCCTGGTGCGCGCCGACGACCCGGCGTTCGCACGGCCCACCAAGTTCGTCGGGCAGCTCTACCCCCGTGACGTGGCCCGATGTCTCGCCCGCAAGCGCGGCTGGCACATCGCGCAGGACACCGGTGGCTGGCGTCGCGTCGTCCCCTCCCCGGCGCCGCAACGCGTCCTGGAGACCGACACCGTCCACGAGTTGCTGAACAGCGGCACCGTGGTGATCTGCGCGGGCGGCGGGGGAGTCCCCGTCACCGCCGACCGGGACACCGGCGCGCTGACCGGGGTGGAGGCCGTCGTCGACAAGGACTTCACCGCCGCGTTGCTGGCCGAGGACCTCAAGGCCGACTTCCTGCTCATCCTCACCGACGTGCCGTGCGTGTACGAGCACTACGGGACCTCCGCCCAGCAGCCCGTTCTCGACGCCACCCCGGCCGAGCTGCGCCGCGGACGCTGTCCGGCCGGCTCGATGGGGCCCAAGACCGAAGCCGCCGCCCGGTTCGTGGAACGCACGGGCGGACTGGCCGCGATCGGAGCCCTGGACGCGGCCTACGAGATCGTGCACGGCAGGTCGGGCACCCTGGTCCGCCCCGACCTCACGGCCGGCTGAGGTACCGGGGGCGACCTCGGTCCCGCCCCGGAACCCAACCCCACCGTGCTGGGGTCGCCCCTGCTGCCCGCGGGGTTCAAGGAGTTCGCCCTGACCGACAGCGTCCGCGACCACTTCCGGGAGCACGGCTTCCGGCCTACTGACGCATGAGCACGGGCGCACGGGTGCACAGCGCACGGGTGCCGCTCCGCGGAGAACGCGGGAGCAGGGCGTGCCGGACCACTACCGGTCGAGCCACGCCCGGTAGGCGGTCACGGCCGTCGGGAGCGTCGGGAAGATCCGCTCCCGGCCGACCGAGTCCGCCAGGCCGTACGCCTCCAGGTCGACCAGCAGCTCGTGCTTGACCCGGGCGAGGGCGAATTCCACGCCGCGCCCGAGGAGTTCGCGGCGCACCTCGTCGACCGCGTCCAGTGCGGTGATGTCCACCTCCACGTTCGCCTCGGTGTTCAGCACGAACCACCGCACCGGGTCGGTCTGTTCGTCGACGGCGGCCAGGGCGCGGCGCCGGAAGTCCTCGGCGTTGGCGAAGAACAGCGGCGAGTCGTAGCGGTAGACGAGCAGACCGGGAATCGTGCGGGCCAGCGGGTAGTCGTCGACGTCGTGCATGCCGGCCACCCCGGGGACCAGGCCCTCGACGGCGTCGTGCGGGCGGGCCACCCGGGTCAGCAGCTCGGCCACCGACAGGCCGACGGCCACGATCACCCCGTACAGGATGTCCAGGGCGAGCACCCCGGCGAGACAGCCGAGCGCGAGCAGCAGTTCCCGGCGGCGGAAGGACGCCAGCCGGCGGAAGCCCGCGAGGTCGATCATGCGGACCGCGGCGTAGACGACGAGCGCGCCGAGCACGGCGGAGGGCATGCGGGTCAGCAGGGGGCTGAGGAAGAGCAGTACGGCCAGCACCATCGCGCCGGCGACCAGCGCGTAGCCCTGGCTGCGGGCGCCCGCCGAGGAGGCGAGGGCGGTGCGGCTGGCGCTGCTGCTGACCGGGAAACCGTGCAGCACCCCGGCGCCCAGGTTGGCCGCGCCCAGGGCGAGGAACTCCTGGTTGGCGTCGAGCCCCGGGCCCTCGTCGTCGTCCTCGCCGGTGAAGGCCCGCGCGGTGAGGATGAAGTCGGTGTAGGCGACCAGCAGCACACCGAGTGCGGGCAGGACGAGGTGGGGCAGCTCGCCCAGATCCGGGACGGCCACGTCCGGCAGCCCGGAGGGGACCGTGCCGATCACCTTGAGCCCGTACCGGCCGTCGAGGTCGAAGACGACCACGGAGGCGGTCGCGAGGACGACGGTGACCAGCGGGCCGGGCACCACCGGGACGAACCGGTTCATCAGGAAGAGGAACGCGAGGGCGGCCGCCGAGAAGACGACGGTGGCGAGGTGTGCGTCCGCCAAGTGGCTCAGGAAGGACCACAGTTGCGCGAGGAACTCCTCACCGGAGACGGGTACCCCGGTGAGTTTGGGCAGCTGGTCCACCATCATGATCAGTGCCACGCCGGCGAGATAGCCGATCAGGACCGGCCGGGACAGCAGGTCCGCGAAGAAGCCCAGCCGCACCACGCGGGCGACCAGGCACAGCAGTCCGACGGTGACCGCGAGGGCCGCCGCCAGGGAGGCGTAGCGCCGGGGATCCCCCGCGGCGAGCGGCGCCACCACCGTGGCCGTCATGAGAGCCGTCGTGGACTCGGGGCCGACCGACAGCAGGCGTGAGGAACCGAACAGCGCGTACAGGCCGAGGGCGGGCAGGATCGCCCACAGACCTGCGACCGGGGGCAGCCCCGCCACGCCGCCGTAGGCCATCACCTGCGGTACGAGGTAGGCGGCCACGGTCACACCGGCGAGCAGGTCACCCGTGAGCCAGGAGCGGCGGTAGCCCAGCAGCGCGGCGAGTCCGGGCAGCAGCAGCCGCCACCCCGTCACCCGTTCGGTGGAACGCGTGGTCATCCGCTCCCTCCCGTCGTCTGCCCTCATGGTCCACCGGCGGACGACCGGACGCGAGGTCTGCGTCGGGGCCTGCGGTGCGACCCCGCACGGACGGTGTACGCGTGAAGTCCAACAGCCTTTGCACGCAGGGCCGTTCGGCCCAGTGGACACGGACTTTCGGCATCCGGCGCGAACCGGGGCCGGGGGCGAGAGTGAGTCCCGTCAAGCAGCGATCCAAACGCCCCCGAAGGGATCACGACCATGGCCGTGCACGAGCACCCGCACCGGAGCTCCGGGTTCCACCTGCCGTCGTTCCGCAGGCACACGACCGCGTCCGCCGCCGAGCCGGGCGTGTCGGCAGGCGTAGGCACCCGCACCGCGGGTGCCTACGCCCTGGCGTCCCTGCGTCTGCTCACCGGGTTCGTGTTCCTGTGGGCCTTCCTCGACAAGACCTTCGGTCTTGGATACGCCACCCCGTCCGACAAGGGGTGGATCGACGGCGGATCGCCGACGAAGGGCTTCCTGGGCTCCGTCGCCGCCGGGCCGATGGAGTCGGCCTTCCACTCCTGGGCCGGCGACCCCTGGGCGGACTGGCTGTTCATGCTCGGCCTGCTCGGGATCGGTCTCGCCCTGGTCGCGGGGGTCGCGCTGCGGTTCGCCGCGGTGGCCGGCAGCGCGATGATGGCGCTGATGTGGATCGCCGAATGGCCGCCCGCCAAGCACCTCTCGGACGGCTCGGCGAGCATGTCGACCAATCCCTTCGTCGACTACCACGTCATCTACGCCGTCGCCCTGATCGTGGTGGCCGCGCTCGCCGCCGGCGACATCCTGGGCGCCGGCGGGCTCTGGGCCAGGCTGCCGTTCGTCCGCGACCACCGCTGGCTGCGCTGACCACCGACCGCGCGGCGGGTCGCTCCTCCGGCCCGCCGCGCCCGGCCGCTAGCGGGGTCGGTCGGCCCCGTTCCGGGACCAGTGGCCCCTGCCCGCCGAACGCCCCCGCCCCGACGCTGGAATCGGATCCCTCGCCCCAGGAGGTGGAGATCATGCTCCGCACCATCACCGTCGGCCTCGACGGTTCGCCCGAGAGCCGGGCCGCCGCGGAATGGGCGGCCCGCGAAGCCGCCCTCCGCACACTGCCACTGAAGATCGTCCACGTCTGGGAGCCCGTGCCGGAGCCCCTCGCGCAGGCTCCCCTCCTGGGGGCGGAGACCCAGCAGCACTGGACCGAGCGGAGCGAGATGGGGGTCCCCCCGGCCGAAGGCCGGGGGAGGATACCCCGCGAAGCCGCCGAGGGCATCGCCCTGCGCCATCCCGGCGTCGAGGTGAGCAGCGAGCAGGTCACCGGCCGCCCGGCGGACAGGCTCGCGGAGGCCGCGAAGAGTGCCGAACTGCTCGTGCTGGGCTCCCGCGGGCTCGGCGGCCCCGGCGGGTTCATGGTCGGCTCGGTCGGCCTGTCCGTCCTCGCCCACACGGAGCGCCCGGTGGTGCTGGTCCGTGCGCTGGAGGCCGCCGCCGACGAGCACGAGACGGACCCGGCGGGCGTACCGTCCGCGGCGACCCCGTTCAGGCCCGTGGTGCTCGGGCTCGACACCGAACACCCCGACACGACGCTGATCGAGTTCGCCTTCGACACCGCCGTGCGCCGCGCCACCTCCCTGCGGGTCGTGCACGGCTGGAACCCGCCGCCGTACTACGCGTTCGGGACCCCCGCCGACCCCGCGCTGCACGAGAGCCTGGCGCTGCGCGCGGCCGGGGAACTGAGCGACCTGCTGCGGCCCTGGCGGCAGAAGTTCCCGGACGTCGAGGTCACCGAGATGTCCCGCTACGGCAGCGCCGCCGTCCACGTCGTGGAGGCCGCCCGCGAGGCATCCCTCGTGGTCGTCGGCCGACGCGTGCGCCACAGCCCCTTCGGGGCCCATATCGGCCACGTCACGCACGCGGTGGTGCACCACTCCACCGCCCCCGTGGTCGTCGTCCCGCACGTCTGACGGTCCCTGACCCCTTGAGGAGAACAGTTCCATGAAGGCAGCGGTCGTACGAGCATTCGGTGAGCCCCTGGTCATCGAGGAGCGCCCCGACCCCGAGCCGGGCCCCGGGCAGGTCCGCGTCCGGGTGGAGGCGTCGGGACTGTGCCACACGGACATCCACGCGGCGCACGGCGACTGGCCGGTCCGGCCCACCCCGCCGTTCGTCCCCGGCCACGAGGGCGTGGGCCTGGTGGAGGCGCTCGGCGCGGGCGTCACCCATCTGGCCCTGGGACAGCGGGTCGCCGTGCCCTGGCTCGGCAGGGCGTGCGGGCGGTGCGAGCACTGCCTGTCCGGCTGGGAGACGCTGTGCGAGCAGCAGGTCAACACCGGCTACGGCTGCGACGGCGGGTACGCCGAGAAGATGCTGGCCTGGGCCGACTTCGCCCAGCCGGTGCCGGACGGCGTCACCGCCCTGGACGCGGCACCACTGACCTGCGCGGGCGTGACGACCTACAAAGCCCTGAAGGTGGCGGGCGTCAAACCCGCTCAGCTCGTCGCGATCTCCGGCATCGGCGGCCTCGGCCACCTCGCCGTGCAGTACGCGAAGATCGCCGGCGCCACCGTCGCGGCGATCGACGTCACCGACGAAAAGCTGGAACTCGCCGCCGAACTGGGCGCCGACCTCGTCATCGACGCCCGCAAGGACGACGTCGGCGAGGTGCTCAAGCGGTACGGCGGAGCCCACGCGGCCATCGCGCTCGCGGTGGACGACGCGGCCTTCGAGGCCGTCAACTCCGGACTGCGGCGCGGCGGCAAGCTCGTTATGGTGGCTCTACCGGCGCGCGGCACGGTACGCCTGCCGATCTTCGACACCGTGCTCAACGGCACCTCGGTGATCGGTTCGATCGTCGGCACCCGGCAGGACCTCGCCGAGGTCTTCCAGCTCCACGCGGCCGGACGCACCAAGGTGATCTACGAGGCCCGCCCGCTCGCCTCCGTCAACGAGTGCGTCGACGAGGTGCTGCGCGGCGAGGTCAGGGCCCGGATCGTCTTCGACCTGCACGCGGGACGGTGAGAGCGATGGACCTTCCGATCGTGGCCGGCGTGGACGGCTCCGCGGCGAGCCTGCGGGCCGTCGACTGGGCCGCCGACGAAGCCGCCCTGCGCGGGGTACCGCTGCGGCTGGTGTACGCCTACCTCTGGGAGCGGTACGAGGGTTCCTCGCCGACGCAGTTCCTGGGGAAACCTTCACGGAAGGTCCTGGCCGCGGACGTCGTGGGGGGCGCCGCGGAGCGGGCCGGGCGGCGCCGGGCGGAGGTCAAGATCACCACCGAGGTGCTGTCCGAGGAACCCGAGTACGCGCTGGTGCGCGAGGGGCGTGGGGCCGCCGCGCTGGTGCTCGGCGCCCGGGGCCGCGGCGGTCTTGCCGAGATGCTGCTGGGATCGGTCAGCCTCACCGTCGCCGCGCAGGCGGACTGCCCGGTGATCGTACTGCGCGACCGCGACGACGACGGGCAGTCCACGACAGGCCGCCGCGTGGTGCTGGGCGTCGGGGAGAGGGGCACGGACTCGGCCGCCCTGCGCTTCGCCGTCCAGGAGGCCGGACTGCGCCACGCACCCCTGGGCGCCGTACGGGCCTGGCGGTGCCCCGCCCACGAGAGCACCGACCACCCCCTGCTCTCCGGCGAACCGGCCCGGCTCCACGAACAGCAGGCGGCCGACGTGCTGGAGGAGGCGCTGAAGGGCGTGGGCGACGATCTCGAACTGAGCCGCAAGGCGGTGGAGGGCCCCGCCCGCAAGGTGCTCCTCGCCGCCTCGCACGACGCCGGCCTGCTGGTGGTCGGCGCCCGGCGCACCCCTGGACACCACGGGCTTCAGCTGGGGCGCGTCGCCCACGCCGTGCTGCACCACGCGTCCTGCCCCGTCGCGGTCGTACCCGAGCGGGGCTGAGGAGGTGGCCGGCCGCTCAGAGAGCCGCCGCGTGGTCGGGGACGTAGGTCTGCAGATCGCGCGGCGGACGTTCGTAGCCGGTCGACTCGGGCCGCTTCGGCAGCTTCAGCACCGGCGGCGGCACGTCGTGGTAAGGCACGGTGCTCAGCAGGTGGGCGATCATGTTCAGCCGTGCCCGGCGCTTGTCGTCGCTCTCGACCACGTACCAGGGCGCTTCCGCGATGTCGGTGTGCACCAGCATCGCGTCCTTCGCCCGGGAGTACGCCTCCCACCGGCTGAGGGACTCCAGGTCCATGGGCGACAGCTTCCAGCGCCGCAGCGGGTCCTCCAGCCGGCGCCGGAACCGCTCCTGCTGCTCGGTGTCGCTCACCGAGAACCAGTACTTGCGCAGCAGGACACCGTCCTCGACCAGCATGCGCTCGAAGATCGGGCACTGCCGGAGGAAGAGCTGGTACTCCTCCCGGGTACAGAAACCCATGACGTGCTCGACGCCGGCCCGGTTGTACCAGGACCGGTCGAACAGCACGATCTCCCCGGCCGCCGGCAGGTGCTCGACGTACCGCTGGAAGTACCACTGGGTGCGCTCGCGCTCGGTCGGCTTCGGCAGTGCGGCGATGCGTGCCACGCGCGGGTTGAGGTGCTCCGCGACCCGCTTGATGGTGCCGCCCTTGCCCGCCGCGTCCCGCCCCTCGAAGACCACGACCAGCCGGGCGCCCTCCGCCCGCACCCACTCCTGCAGCCGCACCAGCTCCGTCTGGAGCCGCAGCAGTTCCTTCTCGTACGTCTTGCGCGGCAGGTTCACTGCCTTCTTGCCGGCCATGCCGCCTCCACCGCCCGATGACCGCACCGATGACATCCGGAGTCACCCATGCCCACGGTCGAACACCAGGACGCCACCGTACTGACCGACGACGAACTGCGCACCCTGGACGCCCACTGGCGGGCCGCCAACTACCTGACCGCCGGACAGATCTACCTGCTGGCCAACCCGCTGCTGACCGAGCCCCTGACGCCGGACCACATCAAGCCCCGGCTGCTCGGCCACTGGGGCACCTCACCGGGCCTCAACCTCGTGTACACCCACCTCAACCGGGTGATCAGGACGCGCGGGCTCGACGCCCTGTGCGTGTGGGGCCCCGGGCACGGCGGGCCGGCCGTGCTCGCCAACTCCTGGCTTGAGGGCAGCTACAGCAGCACCTATCCGGACGTGCCGCGCGACGCGACCGGCATGGAGCGGCTCTTCAGGCAGTTCTCCTTCCCCGGCGGTGTGCCCAGCCACGTCGCCCCGGAGACGCCCGGCTCGATCCACGAGGGCGGCGAGCTCGGCTACTCGCTGGCGCACGCCTACGGCGCCGCGTTCGACAACCCGGACCTGCTGGTCGCGTGTGTGATCGGCGACGGCGAGGCGGAGACCGGGCCGCTGGCCGCGTCCTGGCACTCCAACAAGTTCCTCGACCCGGTCCACGACGGCGCTGTCCTGCCGATCCTGCACCTCAACGGCTACAAGATCGCCAACCCGACGGTGCTGTCCCGCCTCCCGGAGGCCGAACTCGACGCCCTGCTGCGGGGATACGGCCACGAACCGATCCACGTGAGCGGTGACGACCCGCTCACCGTGCACCGGGCGATGGCCCGGGCGTTCGACGACGCCCTGGACCGCATCGCCGTCATGCAGCAGTCCGCCCGCGAGGACGGCGTCACCGAGCGCGTGCACTGGCCCGTGATCGTGCTGCGCACCCCCAAGGGCTGGACCGGACCTGCGGAGGTGGACGGCGAGCCCGTCGAGGGCACCTGGCGCGCCCACCAGGTCCCGCTCGCCGGGGTCCGCGAGAACCCCGAGCACCTGCGCCAGCTGGAGGCATGGCTGCGCTCCTACCGCCCGCGGGAACTCTTCGGCCCCGACGGCAGCCCCCTGGCCGACGTGCTCGCCTGCGTGCCCGACGGCGCCCGGCGGCTCGGCGCCGGCCCGCACGCCAACGGCGGGCTGCTCCTGCGGGATCTGCCGGTCCCGTCCCTCGACGCGTTCGCCGTGCCCGTCGAGAAGCCGGGCACCACCCTGCACGAGCCGACCCGGATCCTCGGCGACCTCCTCGCCACGGTCATGAAGGACACCGCGGGCCGCCGGGACTTCCGGCTGGTCGGGCCCGACGAGACGGCCTCCAACCGGCTCCAGGCCGTCTTCGACGTCAGCGGGAAGGCATGGCAGGCCCAGATGCTGCCGGTGGACGAACACCTCGAACACCACGGCCGGGTGATGGAGATCCTCTCCGAACACACCTGCCAGGGCTGGCTGGAGGGCTACCTGCTGACCGGCCGGCACGGACTGTTCTCCTGCTACGAGGCGTTCGTGCACATCGTCGACTCCATGGTCAACCAGCACATCAAGTGGCTGAAGACCTCCCGGCAGTTGGCCTGGCGCGCCCCCATCGCCTCCCTCAACTACCTGCTCACCTCGCACGTGTGGCGCCAGGACCACAACGGCTTCTCCCACCAGGACCCGGGCTTCGTCGACCACGTCCTCAACAAGTCCCCCGAGGTCGTACGGGTCTACCTGCCGCCGGACGCCAACACCCTGCTGTCGGTGGCCGACCACGTCCTGCGCAGCCGGGACTACGTCAACGTCGTCGTCGCGGGCAAGCAGCCGTGCTTCGACTGGCTGTCCATCGACGCCGCCCGCGCCCACTGCGCCCGCGGCGCCGGCATCTGGGAGTGGGCCGGCACGGAGAACGGCGGCGAACCGGACGCGGTCCTGGCCTGCGCCGGAGACGTGCCCACCCAGGAAGTGCTCGCCGCAGCCCAGCTGTTGCGCCGCCATCTGCCCGACCTCGCCGTCCGGGTCGTCAACGTCGTCGACATGACCCGCCTCATGCCGCGCGAGGAACACCCGCACGGCATGAGCGACTTCGAGTACGACGGCCTGTTCACCACCGACAAGCCGGTGATCTTCGCCTACCACGGCTACCCCTGGCTGATCCACCGCCTCGCCTACCGCCGCACCGGCCACAAGAACCTGCACGTGCGCGGCTACAAGGAGTCCGGCACCACCACGACACCGTTCGACATGGTCGTCCGCAACGACCTCGACCGCTACCGCCTCGTCATGGACGTCATCGACCGCGTCCCCGGCCTCGCGGTGCGCGCCGCCGCCGTACGCCAGCAGATGGCCG
Source organism: Streptomyces sp. NPDC005574 (assembly GCF_040605435.1). Lineage (NCBI taxonomy): Bacteria > Bacillati > Actinomycetota > Actinomycetes > Kitasatosporales > Streptomycetaceae > Streptomyces > Streptomyces sp. NPDC005574. Next base: position 117,509 of record NZ_JBEXCW010000008.1, on the reverse strand, counting down.
ACGTCCGCACGCGCCACCAGGCGTGGATCCGCGAGCACGGCACCGACCTGCCCGAGGTCGCCGACTGGACCTGGAACGCCTGACCGTCCCTCAGCACCGGAAGGACCCACCGCCATGACCGTACGTGTCGGGATCAACGGCTTCGGCCGGATCGGCCGTACCTACCTGCGCGCCGCTCTCGACCGGGCCGAAGAAGGCACCCAGGACGTGGAGGTCGTCGCCGTCAACGACATCACCTCACCCGCCACGCTGGCCCACCTCCTCGAGTACGACTCGACGTTCGGGCGCATCGGCCGGGACGTCCGGCACGACGACACCTCCATCACGGTCGACGGGCGGCGCATCGAGGTCACCGCCGAACGCGACCCCGCGGCCCTGCACTGGTCGGACCACGGGGCCGACATCGTCATCGAGTCCACCGGCCGCTTCCGCGACCGGGACTCCGCGGCGCTGCATCTGAAGGGCGGAGCCCACACCGTGCTGCTGTCGGCGCCCGGCAGGAACGCGGACGCCACCATCGTCATGGGCGTCAACGACCGTACCTACGACCGGCACCGCGACCGGATCGTCTCCGCCGCCTCGTGCACCACCAACTGCGTCGCCCCGATGGTGAAGGTGCTCCACGACGCCTTCGGCATCGAACGCGGTGTCATGACCACCATCCACGGCTACACCAACGACCAGTCCCTGCTCGACGGCCCGCACAAGGACCTGCGCCGTGCCCGGTCCGCCGCCCTCAGCATCATTCCCACCAGCACCGGGGCCGCCCGCGCGGTGGGCCTGGTGCTGCCGGAGCTGGCCGGGGCCCTGGACGGGATCGCGGTCCGGGTGCCGGTGGAGGACGGCTCGCTCACCGACCTCGCCGTCGTCCTCACCCAGGAGGTGACCGCGGACGAGATCAACGCCGCGTTCCAGGGGGCGGCCGAGGGAGCGCTGCACGGCATCCTGCGGGTCTCCAGGGCGCCGATCGTGTCCCGGGACGTCATCGGCGACCCGGCCTCCTGCATCTTCGACCCCGCCCTGACCCAGGCCAACGGCACCCTGGCCAAGGTGTTCGGCTGGTACGACAACGAGTGGGGCTACACCAACCGGCTCCTGGACCTGACGGCCCTGGTGGCGGACGACTGACGCGTCCCCGGGGCCGCGTCCGGGCGCCCGTCCCGCGCCGGCCGTGAGCGGAGGGGACCATCGGCGGCGCGCAGGGCCGGTCGGCCCCCGGACCGGCCCCGGACAGCACCTGCGCAACCGCGCGTCCGCCGGGACGATCGAAGGGTGCGAGGCCATGTGTGAAAGGAGGCGGACCTCATGAACGGCACCGTATTGGTCACCTACGGCACGACGAACGGATCCACCGCACGGATCGCCGGCGCCGTCGCCGACGTCCTGCGCGAGAACGGGCTGGTCGTCGAGTCGCTGCCGGCCCGGACCGTACGGAGCGTCACGCCGTACGGCGCCGTGGTGGTCGGCGGCGCACTCTACGCGGGGCGGTGGCACAAGGACGCGCGGCGGTTCGTCCGCCGGCACCGCGAGGCGCTCGCCGAGCGTCCCGTGTGGTTCTTCAGCAGCGGACCGCTCGACGCCTCGGCCTCCCAGCGTGACATTCCGCCCGTGCGCGGTGTGCGGCGGGCCATGGTGCGGCTGGATGTCCAGGGGCACGTCACCTTCGGGGGGTGCCTGGAAGAGGGCGCCAGGGGACGCGTGGCCGGGATGATCCTCCGCTCCGGGAAGGGCGGCGACTTCCGGGACTTCGGTGCGATCGAGGCGTGGGCGAAGGGCGTCGCCGACGAGCTGTCGCACATGGAGTGACCACAGGAGGGGGTGGCCGCCCGGCCGGCCCCGGTGACCCGTTCACAAGGGGTCACCGGGGCCGGCCGGCGGCGTCGCTACCGGTCACCACGGCCACGGGGCACAGGGCCTCGCCCACGATCGCCCGTACGACGCCGTCCCGTCCCGCCGCCGGTCTCCGGCCCACCACGAGCAGCGTGGCCGTCGCGGAGTGGTGCAGGAGCGCCCGGGCCGGCGTGAGGAGAGTGACGTCCTCGAGTACGGGTACCTCCGGAAACTTCTCGCGCCACGGACGCAGGGCGTCGGCCAGGAGCTGTACCTCGTGGTCCTCCCAACTCGCGCGGTCCTGCTCCGGCGGGCCGAAGGGCCACTCACGGGCCTCGGGGGGCAACGTCCAGGCGTGGACGGCGTGCAGGCGCGCCTTCCGTACCCGCGCTTCGTCGAAGGCGAACTCGACGGCCGGGCCGCCGGGGTCGCGAGCGTCCACGCCGAGCACGATCTGTCCGGCGCGGTACGTGGACGTGTGCCGGTCGGGGACGAACACCAGGGGGCGGCCCATCGCCTCGGCAGCCACCAGGGGGCCGGGGCCGAGTGGCGAGCCGGTGGTGGGCATGTCCCGGGAGATGTCGTACACGATCATTTTCGCCCGGCCCGCGTCCGGTGGTGAGCCGGCGGTCACGCGCAGTGGCAGGCCGTGCAGCCGCGCCTCGCTGGCGGCCCAGTCGGCCGCGGAACCGCCGGGCACCGACGGGTCCGTGCAGGCGAGGATCGCTCCGTCCATCGTGGTCCGTCCTTCCCCTGATCGAAACGCATGTCGTCACGGCCCAGACTGTCGCGGTTCCCGTGACCCGGTCAGGGGCCGAACGGCTCCCGCCGCCGGACGCCCGGCACCACCGCCGACCCGTGTGCGCCGGGGCCACGGGACGGTCCCGGGCCCGGAGCCGAGCCCTGTCCGCGCACGGTTCTATCCGGTCCTGTGCCCCCATCGGGGCCCCGTCTGATCCCATTCTCGGCCCCAGGCGTCGACTCGGCGCCTGTCGAGGCGCAGGCGGGCGAGCCCTCCGGCGCCGAACGCGAGGCCGGCGAGTGCGGCCGCGGCCGTGGTTCCCAGGATGTCCGACTCGATCGCCGCCTCCGTGGAGCTCGGCGGCTCGGGCGTGAGCCGGCCCCCGACGTCCTGCCAGACGGTCACCGTCGAGCCGGCGTCGAGGCTGTCGGGCACCAGGGTCCGGCCGGTGCGGATCGAGGCGTCGGGCGCCGTCCAGCGCACCGATGCCATCCGGTGACCGGTGGTCCCGCCGGCGGTGGGGGCGCCGCCGGGGACGTCGTCGAGGAGCACGGCCCGGACGGACCGGCGCTGTGCCCGCTGGTCCGCGAAGACCTCACCCGCGGCACGGGACGTCAGCAGCCCGACGGCGGCGCCGCCCACGGCCACGACCGTCCACACGGCCAGCACGATCCACGCCTCGACGATGTCGGCCCGTCGCCGCAGCGGATTGTTCCGCCACCGCCACAACCGCTTCCTCGTACACCTGCCTCCGGGCATCGGTCCGCGCCTCCCTCTCGTCCTCGTGGTGACACGTTCGAAGGTGACGGGAGCGGCCGTGGCACGGCGTGGGCCGAGTAGGTGCCGCGGCGGGTCCGTCCGGGTCCGACACCGCGGCCGATGAGGCCCGTTCAACACGGTCGCGGGCCCTGCCGGGACGGGTGTGCGGCGTGCCGTCGCACCGGATCAGCCGGCGGCGGATCCGGGCTGCGCGACCGGTGCGGCGGGGGCGTCCTCCGGTCGGCCGGGGAGAACGTCGAACACGTCGGCCAGGCCGGTACAGCACAGCATCCGGAGGAAGCGGTCGCTGTCGGCGACCAGCCGCAGCCGGCCCTGCCGGGCCCTGGCGCGGTTGCGGGCCCGGCACAGCAGGCCGAGGCCGGCGCAGTCGATGAACGACACGGACCGCAGGTCGAGTACCAGGTCCGGGTGCGCGCCGGCGGTCAGCTCGTCCAGGCGTATCGCGAGCGCGGGCGCCGCGAGGAGGTCCATGTCCCCCCGCAACGTCACGAGGGTCGCGCCGTCGCCGGTGCGCTGGGTGTGGTTCGGCGTGGACCTCAGGTGGTTCTCGGCCATGGGAAGAGACAAGCGGGCCGACGGGACGCGGACCAGGGCCGTTCGGTCCCTGATCGAATGGTCCGACCGGACCCCCGTCGCGGCCTGCTCGCGGCGAGGCCCTACCGGCGGGCAAGGGGGGCCGGACGGCCCAAGCGCAGCCGGCGATTACCGCACAACGTGGAGGTGCGGGGCGATCCCCGCACCTCCGGACCAAGGCGGTGAGCGGCATCATGAAAGGCTTCGTCTTCCACGGCCCCGGGCAGTCCGCCTGGGAGGAGGTTCCCGACCCTGCCGTCAATGAGCCGACGGACGCCATCGTGCGGGTCGGCGCCGTCACCATCTGCGGCACGGACCTGCACATCCTCAAGGGCGACGTCCCGGAGGTGCGCCCCGGCACGGTTCTCGGACACGAGGCCGTCGGCGAGATCGTCGAGGTCGGCAGCGACGTCCTTTCGGTGCGCCCCGGCGACCGCGTGCTGATCTCGTGCATCAGCGCCTGCGGTCGCTGTCGCTACTGCCGCGACGGCAGTTACGGCCAGTGCCGGGGTGGCGGCGGCTGGATACTCGGCCACCTGATCGACGGAACCCAGGCGGAGTACGTCCGCGTCCCGCACGCCGACCTGTCCGTGCACGCTCTGCCCAGCGCGCTCGACAGCAAGGACGCCGTGCTGCTGGCGGACATCTTCCCCACCTCCTACGAGGTGGGCGTCCTCAACGGGCGCGTACGTCCCGGAGACACCGTCGCCGTCGTCGGAGCCGGACCCATCGGCCTCGCGGCGATCGCCACGGCACAGCTGTTCGCCCCCGAGCGGATCGTCGCCGTCGACCTGGCCGCGTCCCGGCTGGAGGCAGCGAAGCGGCTGGGAGCCGATGCCGTGGCGGACGCCCGGGAGGACCCCGAGCGGCTGATCGCCGACCTCACCGACGGGCTCGGCGCGGACGTGGTGATCGAGGCGGTCGGCGTGCCGGAGAGCTTCGAACTGTGCACCCGCATGGTGCGACCCGGTGGTCATGTGGCCAACGTCGGCGTCCACGGAAAGCCGGCGACGCTGCATCTGGAAGACCTGTGGATCAAGAACGTGACCATCACCACCGGACTGGTCGACACGTACTCCACGCCCACGTTGCTCCGCATGGCCACCGCCGGGCGGCTGCCCACGGCACAACTGGTCACCCACACCTTCCCCCTGGACCGCATGGCGGAGGCGTACGACGTCTTCGCCCGCGCCGCCGACACCGGCGCGCTCAAGGTGGTGCTCGGCGGGCAGCCACACGACGAGGTCGCCCTGCCGGCGGCCTGACGAGAGGACGTGACGGTCATGGCCGAACAGACACGGGTCGACACGACGCACGGCACGCCGTCAGGTGACCTGGGCCGCCGGCTCGCCGCCCGCCGCGTGCGGCTCGGGATGACCCGCGAGGAGGTGGCCGCGCAGGCGGACATGGCCCCCACCTATCTGGCCTACGTGGAGGAGCATCCCGGCGCGGCGCCCGGCCGAGGCGCGCTGCTGAGGCTGGCGGCGGTGCTGCTGACCACGGTCTCGGCACTCACCGGAGGCGACGCCGACCTGCCGCCCGGCCCCGAACAGGCCAACAGGGCGCCCAAGTTCACCGAACTGAGCAGGAGTCAGTGCGTCGGCCTGCTGTCGACGCACGGAGTGGGGCGGGTCGCGGTGCCCACCCCGACCGGACCGGTCATCGTGCCGGTCAACTACAGCGTCATCGATGACACGATCGTCTTCAGAACCGCGCACGGGGCCGTGCCGTCGCTGGCCGCCGGCTGTCAGGTCGCCTTCGAGGTCGACCGCATCGACGACGCGTTCAGCCAGGGCTGGAGTGTCCTGGTACGGGGTCACGCCCGGGCGGTGACGGACATCGGTGAGATGCGCCGGCTCGCGGAACGGGCCTACAGCACGCCGTGGGCCGGGGGCGAGCGCGACCTGTGGCTGCGCATCGAGCCGTACGCCGTCACCGGACGCCGGATCGACGTCTGAACGGGGCCGGTCCCCGTCGAGCGGGGATCGATGGCCCCTGGTTCGGTTTTCCCCGTCGTCCGACGAGGGGTTGGTGCGGTACCGGTTCGTCAAATCGAGGGGTGAGAGGGCAGATGTACGCCAACGACGGATTCCGTGAGCTCAGCCGGCAGGAGTGCGACGGCCGGCTGACCGGGATGTCCGTCGGGCGTGTCGTGCACACCCGGCAGGCGCTGCCGGCCGTGCTGCCGGTCAGCTTCTGCCTGGACCGTGACGGCGCGGTGCTGGTACGCACCTCGGCCTCCTCGGAACTGGTCAGCGCGATCGACGGAGCGGTGGTGGCCTTCGAGGTGGACGAGGTCGACGCGAGCACCCGCTCGGGCTGGAGCGTCGTCGTCACCGGGGCGGCCACGCTCGTCACCGACCCCGCCGAGCACGCGCGGTTGCTGCGCTCCGGACCGCGCTCGTGGGTGGCGGCGCCGGAGGAGGTCTTCGTGCGCATCGCCCCGGAGCTGGTCACCGGACGCGAACTCGTCGGCGGGCGGACGCTGTACGGCCTCGGCCGGCCCTACTGAGGCGCATCACCCGCTGCCGCGCACCCGCGGGGGCCCGTTCTCCGAACCGAACGGCCCCCGCCACAGGAGCCGTTCAGCGTGTGTGCGGGGTTCTCCCGGCTTCTGTCCGCAGGGTCCGGACACGACGAGCATCGTCTCAGGACACCGGTGTCGCGGCCTTCCCGGCCGGCACCGGACGAAGGGGAGGGAACGCTCATGACCTCGCGTCGCACAGCGGTCGGGTTCGACGGTTCGCCGCCCGCCGTACGGGCGTTGGACCGGGCAGCGGTGGAGGCCGCCCGGCGCCGCACCGTCCTGCGAGTGGTGTACGCCGTACCCGACCGCGACGAGGCCGCACCGGTACTCCGGTCCGCCGCCTCACGGGTACGGCGGCGGCATCCGGGTCTGCCGGTGGAGACCATCGCCGTGGAAGGCGGCGCGGTGCGCGCGCTGACGCGGGAGAGCGCGGTCGCGGACCTGACGGTCGTGGGCACCCGCGGCCTCGGCGCGTTGGCCGGTGCGGCGTTCGGGTCGGTGAGTGCGAGGCTCGCCGCCGTCGCACAGGGCCCACTTCTTGTCGTGCGCGGCGAGCACGTCCACGACGACGCGGGGGAGGTACTGCTCGTGCTGGAGGACGACGCGGACGCGCCCGCCGCGGTCTACGCCTTCCAGGAGGCCGAACGGCGTCGGGCGAGGCTGCGCGTCCTGCACTGCCGGGGCCGCCGGCACGTGAGGTCCGAACCGGCGCCGCTCGTACCGGCGCTCGGCTCCGGCGAGGAACAGCCGAGCCGCCGGGCGAGGGTGGGGCGGGATGTGCCGGGTTACGCCCCGACCCGCCTCCGGACACGGCACCCACATGTCGTGCCGGAGACCCACCCGGTTCGTTCCGCCCGGGTGGACACGCCGGTGCGGGCGACCGAGGAGGCCGCCGTGGTCGTCATCGGCACACATCGCCGTACGAGCGTGTTCGGTCCACGCCTCAGCCCGGTCGCGCACGCACTGCTGCACGGCGCGCACTGCCCGGTCGTCCTCGTGCCCCGCCGGTGACGGACCGCTGCCGGACCCTCCCGGCGCGGTGGCGCGCCCTCCGGTCCGGGTCCGAGCGGGGCGTCCTGTGCGAGGCCCCGCTCAAGCCCGAGGCCGTGCCTGTGGATCGTGCGTCGTGAGTCGGATTCCGGTGATCAGGTCGGGGCGGATGCGGATGGCGTGATCCATGCCCTGGGTGCTCCAGGGCCGCAGCAGGGCCCGGTAGCGGTCCAGTTCCCGCGGGTCGGTGACCAGCCGGGCATACCCGGTGACGACCACGCTCCAGCCCAGGTGCGTGGCGGGGTCGATGTCGTCGGCCTCGTAGGCGACGACGACTCCCTCGGCCCCGTTCTGCCGGGTGTACCGGGTCAGCGCGGCGTCACCGTGGGTCCGGATGACGATGGTGCCGTTGACCAGCACGTGGTTGACCGGGCGGACGGTCGGCAGCGCGTGCCGGGTGTAGACGATCCGCCCCAGGGACACGCCGCCCAGGAGCCGCAGCGCCTCGACGCCGTCCAACTGGACGGTCCTGTGGGATTCCGGGACCTTCGGCGGGTCGTCGTAGGGCATGGCAGCTTCCGTATCGTCGGGTCGCTCACAGTTCTCTGTCGCCCGCAGCGCGCGGGGACCTGATCGAGCCATTCGAACCGCACGACGGCTTCCCGCGCCAGGGCCCTTCGGCCCCGGTTCGGCCTTTCGGGGCCCTGTCCCGCCGGGGTGACCGCCGGCCGTCGCAGCCGCCGGACCAGGCCGGACACAACGGAGCGACACCGCGGGGGATCGGTGCCGCTCCTGCCTCCAGTGTCTCTCCGAGCGCGCTGTTCCCGCAGGGCCGACAGTCCCGGCCGTGGGACCGGAGGTCCCTCGACCTCCTCGGGATGTCGGATCAGGCGGTGCGGTTCAGGTCGTGGCGCCGGGCAGCCACAGGTCCGGTCCGAAGACCTCGTAGCGGATGTTCCGGGCCGGGACGCCGGCCTTCAGCAGCTGACCGCGCACCGGCCGCATGAAGGCGAGCGGGCCGCACAGGAACACGGTTGCCCCGTCCGGGAGTTCGGTGTCGCCCAGGTCCATCAGGCCGGTGCGGGCGTCGACTTCCTCGGGCCCGGGACGCTCGTACCAGAAGAGGGCCCGGCCGCCCGGCAGTCGACCGACGAGGTCGTGCGTCTCGGCGCGCAGGGCGTGGTCGGCGGGGGAGCGGTCGGCGTGCAGGACCAGCACCGGCCGGGTGGAACCGAGGGCGGCGAGGTGGGCCAGGATGCCGTGCATGGGGGTGCAGCCGATGCCCGCCGAGACCAGGACGAGCGGGCCGGTGGCCTCGGCCGGCTCGTCGAGGAAGACGTCGCCGAAGGGGGCGGACAGCGTCAGCTCGTCCCCCTCCCGGACGCGGTCGTGCAGCAGGTTCGAGACCTCGCCGTCCGGTCCGAGCGCGTCGGCCGCGACCCGCTTCACGGTGATCCGCCGCAGCTCTCCGCCCGGGGCCGAGGACAGGCTGTACTGGCGTAGCTGGCGCACTCCGTCGGTCATGCGGACCCGGACGCTCACGTACTGCCCCGCATGGGCCCGCGGCGCGGGTTCCCCGTCCGTGGGGCGGAGCAGGAAGGACACGACGTCGGCGGTCTCGGTCCGGCGTTCGACGACCGTCCACTGCCGCCAGATCTCGCCGGGCCGGACGCCCGCGTCCTGGTAGAGGCGGGCCTCCTGGCCGGTCAGGGCGCCTGCCATGAGCCAGTAGACCTCGTCCCAGGCGGCCGCGACCTCCGGCGTGACCGCGTCGCCCAGGACGCCGGCTATCGCGCCGAACAGGTACTTGTGCACGATCGCGTACTGGTCTTCGGTGACGCCGACAGCCGCGTGCTTGTGCGCGATCCGGGCCAGCAGCGTGTCCGGGCGGGTGTCGGGGTGCTCCAGCAGCGCGGTCGCGAAGGCGGCGATCGAACCGGCCAGGGCGCGGCGCTGGGCCCCGCTGGCCTGGTTGCCGCGGTTGAACATGCCGTCGAGCAGTTCCGGCCGGTCGGCGAACATCGTGCCGTAGAAGCGGGTGGTGATCTCGTCGAGCGCCCCGGCGACGGCGGGCAGCGTGGCCCGGACGAGGACGGCGGATTCTGCGGACAGCATGAAGTCTCCCCAAGGGGCGGGTGAAGGGACGGGAAGGCGGCTCGATAGCCGCGGTCTTCTGTGTAGCAGGCACCGGACCGTGTTCCGGCGTTTTCGGCCCCCGTGCGCCGAAGAGGGGCCGAAGGGCCCCTCACCCAGGGCGCATCGGCCCCCTCGGTGCTCCCCGGCCCGGGGCCGGACGGCGGACGGCGTGGCCCCCTGGGGACCTGTCCGGCCCTGGTCAGCGCCACCGTCGCGGCCGGCGACCGGCGCGAGCCGGGCAGCCGCACCGAGGCGTCGCCACGGCCCCTTCACCCGCGCCGTGTCCGGGTGCTCGGCCCGCTTCCGGCGGGCCGCCGGCCGCGCGCGGCGGGCGCCTCACCGGCGTCGCCGGCCATGCCGTCCGCCGCCCTGTCACCTGGTGTCGCTCGCCTCCGTGCCGGACAGCGCGGCCCGGCCCGCCTCCAGCCGCGCGACCGGGACCCGGAACGGCGAGCAGGAGACGTAGTCCAGTCCGGCGGTGTGGAAGAAGTGCACGGAGTCCGGGTCTCCGCCGTGTTCGCCGCAGACGCCGATCTTCAGGTCCGGGCGTGCCGCGCGGCCCTCGTCGACCGCGATCCGGACCAGGCGGCCGACACCCGCCCGGTCGAGCGTCTCGAAGGGCGAGGCGGCGAAGATGCCCCGGTCGAGGTAGGCGGAGAAGAAGGCCGCCTCGACGTCGTCGCGGGAGAAGCCCCAGGTGGTCTGGGTGAGGTCGTTGGTGCCGAAGGAGAAGAACTCGGCCTCCTCGGCGATCCGCCCCGCCGTGAGCGCGGCCCGGGGCAGTTCGATCATGGTGCCGACCGGGCAGTGCACGGGGACGCCGGACTCCTTGGAGACGTCGGCCAGAACCCGCTCCACCTCCTGGCGCTCGATGCGCAGTTCCTCCACCGCACCGACCAGCGGCACCATGATCTCCGCCGCGGGGGAGCCCCCGGCCCGGGTGCGCTCCACGACCGCCTCGGCGATCGCCCGGACCTGCATGGCGACCAGTCCCGGTACGACCAGGCCCAGGCGGACACCGCGCAGGCCGAGCATCGGGTTCTCCTCGTGCATGCGGTTGACGGCGTCGAGCAGCGCGGTGTCGTGCGGGTCGGCCTCGGCGCCGCGGGCCTCGGCGGTCGCGATGCGCACGGCGAGCCCGGTGCGGTCCGGCAGGAACTCGTGCAGGGGCGGGTCGATGAGCCGTATGGTGACCGGCAGGCCGTCCATCGCCTCCAGGATCCCGATGAAGTCCGCTCGCTGGAGCGGCAGCAGCACGCTCAGCGTCCGCTCGCGTTCGGCCGCGTCGTCGGCCAGGATCATCGCCTCGACCAGCTTGCGGCGCTCACCGAGGAACATGTGCTCGGTGCGGCACAGGCCGACGCCCTGCGCGCCGAACCGGCGGGCGCGGGCGGCGTCCTCGGGGGTGTCGGCGTTCGCCCGTACGTCCAGCCGCCGGATGCCGTCCGCCCGGTGCATCGCGCGGGCCACCGCCCCGACCAGCTCGTCCGACCACTCGCCCGTCTCGAAGTACCGCATGACCGCCGAGTCGATCAGAGGAGCGGAGCCCAGGTACACGGAGCCGGCGGAGCCGTCCACGGAGATGACCGTGCCTTCCGCGACAGTGGTGTCGCCCACCGTGAAGCGGCGCGCCCCGATGTCCACGGCCAGGTCCTCCGCGCCGCACACGCACACCCTGCCCATGCCGCGGGCGACCACGGCCGCGTGACTGGTCTTGCCGCCGCGACTGGTCAGCACCGCCTGCGCGGCGATCATGCCCGGCAGGTCGTCGGGGGTGGTCTCCTGGCGCACGAGGACGACCTGCTCGCCCGCGGCGGCCCGCCGGACCGCTTCGGCCGAGTCGAACACGGCGGCGCCGACGGCCGCGCCCGGTGAGGCGGCGAGACCGTGCGCGAGAGCCTCCCCGACGGCCGAGGTGTCGAACCGGGGGAACATCAGACGGGCGAGGCCGTCCCCGCCGACCCGGCGCAGTGCCTCGTCGGCGGTGATCAGGCCCTCGTCGTTCAGTTCCGCGGCGATCGCGAAGGCGGCTTCGGCGGTGCGCTTGCCCACCCGGGTCTGCAGCATCCACAGCCGGCCGCGCTCGATGGTGAACTCGACGTCGCACAGATCACGGTAGTGGGTCTCCAACGTCCGCAGGTGACTGAGGAGTTGGCCGTAAGACGTCGGGTCGAGCCGCTCCAGGGCGGTCAGCGGGACGGTGTTGCGGATGCCGGCGACGACGTCCTCGCCCTGGGCGTCGGCCAGGTAGTCGCCGTAGAGCCCGGGCCGCCCGGTGGCCGGGTCGCGGGTGAAGGCGACACCGCTGCCGGAGTCGGGGCCGAGGTTGCCGAAGACCATTCTCTGCACGGTGACCGCCGTGCCCAGGTCGTCCGGGATGTGCTCGCGGCGCCGGTACAGCCGCGCACGCTCGCCACGCCAGGACGCGAAGACGGCGCGGACCGCCCGGCTCAGCTGCTCCATCGGGGACTGCGGGAAGTCCTCGCCGGTCTCCCGGCGGACCAGGTCCTTGTACGTCGTGACGAGGCCGGTCAGGTCCGCCGCGTCCAGACCCAGGTCGTCCTCGGCGTCCCGGACGCGCTTGAGGGTGGACAGGGCCTCCTCGAACAGGGAGCCGTCGACGCCCATGACGGTGCTGCCGAACATCTGTACCAGACGGCGGTAGGAGTCCCAGGCGAAGCGCTCGTCGCCCGAGGCCCGCGCCAGACCGACGACGGAGGCGTCGTTCAGCCCGACGTCGAGAACGGTCTCCATCATGCCCGGCATGGAGAACCGGGCCCCGGACCGCACGGACAGCAACAGCGGGTCGTCGGGCTGCCCGAGGCGCCGTCCGGCCGTCCTCTCCAACAGGGCCAGATGCTCGGCGATCTCATCGTCCAGACCGACCGGCTCGACGCCGGCGGCCAGGAACGCCCGGCACGCCTCGGTGGTGACCGTGAAGCCCGGCGGCACCGGCAGGCCCAGCCGGGTCATCTCGGCCAGGTTCGCGCCCTTGCCGCCGAGCAGGCCGGCCAGGTCACGGCCGCCCTCCGCGAAGTCGTACACGTAACGGACCATGACGCCGGTTCCCTCCGTCGGCTGCGCGGACTGGGTACCGCTCCAGCGTCGGGCCGCGTGGACGGAGGGGGCAGATGCTGTCGGTCCCCTTCGCGGGGCCGGTCGGCCCCGCGGCTGGACGGGGGGCTCCTGGGACCGATCGGCTACCGCGTGCTCCGACCGGGCACTACGGTGGCACATGATCGGACCATTGGTGTCCGTGCGACCTGAAGGAGCACCGGTGGGAAGCCCCGAAGAGGCCCGGGTACGGCTGCCTCAGCTGCGGCTGGACGAACTCCTGGAGGAGTTGCAGGCGCGCCTGGACGCGGCGCGCGGCACCCGCGACCGGGTGCACAGCCTGCTGGAGGCGGTGCTGTCGGTCGGCCGGGAGCTGGACCTGGAGCAGGCGCTGCGCAGCATCGTGGAGGCGGCGGCGGTGCTGGTGGACGCGGAGTACGCGGCGCTCGGCGTGATCGGTCCGGACGGCAGGCGCCTGTCGGCCTTCCACACCGTCGGGGTCAGCGAGGAGCAGATCGCCCGCATCGGCCCCTTCCCGGAGGGGCACGGCATCCTGGGTGAGCTGATCCGCCACCCCGAGCCGTTGCGCCTGGCGAAGATCTGCGACCACGCGTCCTCCTACGGCTTCCCCGCGCACCATCCGCCGATGAACACCTTCCTCGGCGTCCCGATCCGGGTGCGCGACCAGGTCTTCGGCAACCTGTACCTGACCGAGAAGCGCGGCGGCGGTGAGTTCGACGAGGACGACGTCTCGGTCACGCTCACGCTGGCCGTGGCGGCCGGGGTCGCGATCGACAACGCCCGGCTGTACGCCGAGTCCCGGCTGCGGGAGCGCTGGCTGAGGGCGAACGCGGAGATCACCCACAGCCTGATGTCCGGCGGCGCGCCCACCGAGGTCCTCGGGCTGATCGCGGAGCGGGCCGGCGAGATCACCCAGTCGGCACTGGCGGCGGTCGCCCTGCCCATGGGGGACACCGGGACGCTCGCCGTGGAGATCGCCGTCGGCATGGACGCCGAGGCGCACCGGGGGCTCGTGCTGTCCCCGGACAAGAACCTGATGGGGCTGGCCTTCTCCCGCGCGGTCCCGGTCACCAGCACGGACATCACCCACGACCAGCGGATCTCGCCGGAGCCTCCGCGCTTCGGCGGACTCGGGCCCGCGGTGGCCGTGCCCATCGGGACGGGCGAGGCGGGCGTACGCGGAGTGGTGCTGCTGGCGCGGGAAGCCGGCGGGCCGGTGTTCTCGGGGACGGAGACCGAGACGCTGCAGTCCTTCGCCGCGCAGGCCGCCGTCGCGATGGAGCTGGCCGAGCGCCGGCGGGACGCCGAACAGATCGCGGTGCTCGAAGACCGTGACCGCATCGCCCGTGACCTGCATGACCTGGCGATCCAGCGGCTGTTCGCCACCGGCATGACGCTGCAGAGCGCGGGCCGTTTCATCGACCACGCGGAGGCGTCCGAACGCGTGGTGCGCGCGGTGGACGACCTCGACGAGACAATCAAGATCATCAGGTCGACGATCTTCGGCCTGCGTACCCGCGAGGGCGGCGGTGAGTCCGGTCTGCGGGCCCGCACCGTCCGGGTGGTCGGCGAGGCCGCGCCGGTCCTGGGCTTCGCCCCCAGCGTCCGGATGGAAGGACTGCTGGACACCGACGTGCCGAAGGAGATCGCCGACCACGTGGTGGCGGTGCTGTCCGAGGCGCTCACCAACATCGCCCGGCACGCCCGGGCGACCCGGGCCGAGGTGGCTCTGGCCACGGATGGCCGGGACGTGCGGCTGACGGTCACCGACAACGGTGTGGGCCTCCCGGCCGACGGCCGCCGCAGCGGACTGCGCAACATGGCGGAGCGTGCCGAGCAGATGGGCGGCCGGCTGGAGACGCAGGAGCCCGAGGGCGGCGGCACGAGGCTGGTGTGGCGGGTGCCGGCACGCAAGGCGTGAGCTGTTGCCGGTGGGTCGCCGCGGGTGTACTGCTGCCGGTGGGTCGTCGCGGGTGTACTGCCGCCGGAGGGTCGCCGCGGGTGAACTGCCGCCGGTGAGCGGCCGCGGATGAGCCGTCGGCCCCACGGGGGCGGGAAGGGCGCCACCCGCTTCTCGCGGGTCCTGATCGCGCGGTGCGCGGCCGTCTCCGGCTGCTTCTCCGCGCCCCTGTAGGGCCCTTCCCGCCACCTCCAGGACAGCAGGGGGCGCTGTCCCGCGGCCAGGGCCGACCGGCCCCGATCCGAGGGCTGAGTCCGGTCGGGGTCACCCGGGCATATCGGCGGACGGCGCGACCCCACCCCCCCCGGGGGCGCGTCGGGGTGCCTGTCAGGTGCGGACGTTCGCCGCCCCGTGGGGCCTCCGCCAGGCCGGTCGCGGGTACCGGGACCGTGCGGCCCGCCGACGAGGGCCCTTCCGGCCGCCGTCCGGCCCGGCCGGTTTATGTGCCGCGATCAGCGGAGGAGTTGGCGGAGGCAGGCAGAAGGACACCGACCAGGGAGGGCGAGGACAGTGGGCACCAGCCTCACCCCGGAGTTCTGGGAGCGGTTCGCGGTACTGCTCGTGCCGGCGGCGGGCATCACGTGCGTCCTCACGGCGGTTCTCGACGACGTCGCTGTCCGCCTCCTCGGCCGCGGGGAACCCCGGACGCCGTCACGGCTGCCGCACCACCCGGTCCGGAAGGACCATGACCGTACGTCGGCGTACTGCTGACGCCGGTGGACCGCGCGGCCGGTCCGCTGCCCGTGACGGACGCGAGGAGCACCCGGCCCCGTGCGCGCCGGCGGCGAGCCGGTCGGTTCGCGGCGGGCATGGGCCGAACGTCCCGGGCAGGGGCCCACTCGCCCCTCGTACGCCGGCCGGCCCGGTGGAACCGTGGAGGGGGACCCCGAGCTGCACCGGGTGGCAGCGTGACGGAAGACGGTGAGGACGATGACACTCCCCCTGGTCGTCGGCGTCGACGGATCGGAGGCGAGCCTGCTGGCGGTCGACTGGGCGGTGGACGAGGCCGCCCGTCACGGCCTGTCGCTTCGACTCGTGTACGCCTCTCTCTGGGAGCGTTACGAAGGAGCCACCGCGTCCACCGGCCCCGACCGTCCCTTCGAGCGTGCGCTTCAGGAGAACATCGTCGCCTCCGCGGCGGACCGCTCCGAACGGCGCGACCCTGATGTGAAGGTCAGCACGGACATCATCCCGGAGGACGCGGCGGACGCCCTCCTGCACGAGGGGCACCACGCCCACGCCCTCGTGACGGGATCACGCGGCCGCGGTGGGGCCAAGGGCCTGCTCCTCGGCTCGGTCGGCCTGACGGTGGCGGCTCGCGCGTACTGCCCCGTGATCGTGATCCGGGGCGACCGGGCGGGGGTGGCGGGCTCGCACGGGCGGATCCTGCTCGGCGCGGGTGAGCCCGTCAGCAGTGCGGCGGCGGTGCGCTTCGCCCTGCGCGAGGCCGAAGCACGCGGATGCGTCCTGGACGTCGTACGTGCCTGGCGCTCTCCCACGCTCGACGGCCTGCACAGCCCAGGACACGCGGACCTACCGGTGCGCCGGTACGAGGAGCGGGCCTCGACCGTGCTCGACGTCCTGTTGCGGGACGCCATGGACGACCATCCGGACGTCCGGGTCCGGCAGGTCACGGTCGAGGGCCCCGCTCACAACCGCCTCGTGCAGCGTTCCGCCGCCGCGGACCTCGTGATCGTCGGGGCCCGGCGCCGGCACGGTCAACTGGGGCTCCAGCTGGGCCGGGTGAGCCACACCCTGCTCCACCACGCCGCCTGCCCGGTCGCGGTCGTACCGCAGCTGGTCTGACCGGCGAGGCCGCCGGCGGCCCGGGGCCGACGTCATCACGGACGGTCTCGCGAGGGGACTCGAACAGGGAGTGCGACGGTGACGGGCTGGACGTGGGAGTACGGCGGCTACGGCCCGGCTGACGAGCGCCTGCGCTGGTCGCTGTGCACGCTCGGCAACGGCCGCTTCGCCACGCGCGGGGCCCGATAACTCGCGGCTTCAACGGCACGTCGGTTCGGCGGTCGCGTACAACGTGTGGCAGTACTGCGAGGCGAGCGGCGACGCCGAGTTCCTGCACACCAAGGGCGCCGAGCTGCTGCTCCAGGTCGCCCGCTTCTGGCGGACTCGGCCATCTGGGACGAACAGCTGGGCCGGCACCGCATCCGTGGCGTGATGGGTCCCGACGAGTACCACGACGGGTGTCCGGACGCGGGGCGTCCCGGGCTGGACGACAACGCGTACACCAACGTCACCGCCGCCTGGGTCCCCACCCGCACCCTGGACGTGCCGCGCACCCTTCCGGAACCGCGGCGACGTGAACTCGCCGGCCTTCGCCACCAGGGGCACTGGGGTGTTCGCCTGCGTCTGGAGCGCGGCCGGCTGGAGATCACGGTGCCGCCGTCGGACCGGTCGCCGATCGACATCCGGCTGCCGGACCGCGCTGTCCGTGTCGAGCCGGGGACACGTGCCGACTCGTTCTCCCCTCGTGAACGGGGTGGGCTCGACGGCTCCGCACGCCCCACCCCTCCAGCCGCGCCGCGGGGCAGGGGCGGAACAGGTCCGCGCGTTCCTCGGGCGTGACGGGCGCGGCCGGATCGGACGGCGCGACGCGGACGGGCGCGGGTCCGGCCCCACGGCGAACCTCAGCCCGCCTGTGGGACGACGGCGACCGGGCAGTTCGCGTGATGCAGCAGAGCGTGGGCGACCCTGCCCAGTTGCAGACCGAAGTGGCCGCTCCGCCGCTGGGCACCGACGACGATCAGGTCGGCGGCGTCCGAAGCCTCCACCAGGACCCGGTGAGCGGGGCCTTCGAGCAGGTGCCGGTGGATGGTGACGCCGGGGTGCTCCCGCAGGGCTCCGCGAAGTGCCTCGTCGAGATCGGCCGACGCCTGCTGGTGCGGCATCCGGGCGGCGTCGTCCGGATCCGGGCGGTCCTCCCGGCCGGACGCGGGGGAGGACGGTTTCCCGCGCTCGGCCACGGGGCTGCGCCACGCCCGGACGACACTCAGGTCACAGCCCCGCACCTCGGCCTCCCGGACGGCGAACCCCAGAGCAGCCGTGTCTCCGGACGAGCCACCCACCCCCACCACGACCCTGCCCATGGTCGCCTGGACGTTCCGCTCGGCGCCGCGGACCACGACGACCGGGCACGAGGCGCGAGCCGCCACCGTGAGACTGACCGAGCCGAGGAGCAGACCGGTCAGCTCGCCCCGCCCCCGCGCACCGGTCACCACGCCGAACGCCTCGGCCCCCGCCCGCAGCAGCGCCGAAGCCGCATCCTCGGACAGCACCTCGCCCGCCACCTTCACCTCGGGATCACGCAGAGCCGCGCGTTCCGCGCTGGACGCGAGGATGTGCTGTGCCAGGACCTCCGGAGCGGGCCGGGCGGTACTGAGAGCCGGCCGTGCCCTTTCATAGCGCTCCCACAGGGAGGCGTGAACCAGGTGCAGCGGCAGCCCGTGACGTGCTGCCTCGTCCACGGCCCAGTCCACCGCCCGCAGGCTGGATTCCGACCCGTCGACTCCCACCACCAGCGGGAATGCCATCGCCGCCACCGCCTTCCTCGCCCCGGGCCGACCAACCCCCTCTGAACACCGTCGCACCGCTCGCCGACCGCTGCGACACGGGACCAGGCCGCTGTTCCGGCTGGCAACTACCGCTCTCCCTCCGCCCGGCGGCGGGAGAGGGACGCCGGGGCCGAGGGCGTGCGTCACTCCGGCCGCCGCGAGCCGGTCACCGGCCTCCCGAACCGAGCGAGGGTTCCTTGACGGCTGTCCGCACCTCCGGGAGGTCCGCAGCGTCGAGTACGACGGGCCGCCGTCCCCCGCCCGGATGCGCGAGGGAGACGTTTGGGGTCATCCTCGAAGGAGACAACCACCTTCGCATGACTGCGACGTCCGGACCGGGCGCAGGCCGACCGTCCGGCGTCACACGCAGCCACTTCCCGTTCGTGAGAGACGGAGGTCGCCGCCATGCAACCCGTCGTCACCGTGGGACTCGACGGCTCACCCGAGAGTCTTGCCGCTGCCCGCTGGGGCGCCGACGAGGCCGAGAAGCGCAAGCTCACCCTGCGTCTGCTGCACGCCTGGCCGCTGCTGGCGCCGGAACCGGCCCTCGGCCCGGCGGAAGTCGACCAGAACTACTGGGCGAAGCGTCTCGTCCACACCGCGAGGGCCGAACTGCAGGCCCGCCATCCGGGTCTGTCCGTGGTCGGGAGTCTGGTCGCCGACGACGCCCAGCACGCCCTGCTCCAGGCGGCGTCGGAGTCCGAACTGATCGTGGTCGGTTCGCGCGGCATCGAGGCGGTCACCAGTTACTTCCTGGGCGACGTGAGCATGCCCGTGGTGGCGCGGTCCGAGCGGCCGGTGGTGCTGGTGCGGGCGACGGGCGAGGAGACCGGGCCGCCGCCGTCCGCCCGGGGCGTGGTCGTGGCCCTGAAACTCCACGGATCCTCGGACGACCTGCTCGACTTCGCCTTCCACAGCGCCGCCGCCAGGGACATGCCTCTTCTCGCCGTCCACGGCCGGAGCGTGCCCCTGCACGCGCGGCTGCCCTGGGGCGTCGACCACGAGGTCACCGAGGAGATCACGCGCGATGCGCGGAGGGAGCTGGCCGTGGCGCTGCGTCCCTGGCGCGAGAAGTATCCGACGGTGGAGGTGGCCGACAGCATCCGGCTCGTCAGCCCGGCCCGAGCCGTCGTACAGGCTGCCGAGGGGGCCGCGCTCCTGGTCGTCGGCCGCCGTGAGCACCGTGCCGGTCCGGTCCCGCACCTCGGTCCCGTCGCACAGGCGGCCGTCCACCACGGCCGGTGCCCGGTCGCCGTCGTCCCCCATGCCTGAGCCCGGACGGCCGGCGCGAGCCCTGGCCGGGAGGGACGAGTCCATGCCCCTGGCCGGGAGGGACGAGTCCGCGACCCGGTCCGGTGCCCGGCGCCCCCGCCGGGAGCCGCGCGCGGAGGTGTGCGAGACCCACACCGCGATCGTGTTCTTCGCCGGCGACCGCGCCTACAAGGTCAAGAAGCCCGTTTCGCTGGGCTTCCTCGACTACACCGGGCAGGCGGCCCGCCGAGAGGCGTGTGAGCGCGAGATCGCGCTCAACCGCCGCTTCGCCCCTGACGTCTACCTGGGTTCGGGCGACGTCATCTGTCCCGGCGCGGAGGGGCCCGAGCCGCTCGTGGTGATGCGCCGCATGCCGTCAAAGCGACGGCTCTCCCGACTGGTGCGCCACGGCGACGACGTGGACGACGCCCTGCGGGCCGTCGCCCGGCAGCTCGCCGCGTGGCACACGGTGGCACCCCGCGGCCGCCACATCGATGAGCAGGGCACGCGGGACGCGCTCTCCTCGCGTTGGGAGGCGAGCTTCACGCAGGTACGCGAGTTGACCGCGGACTGTCCCGAGCCCGACGGGGTGGCGGAGATCGAGCGCCTGGTACGCGGCTATCTCGCGGGCCGCAAGCGGTTGTTCGACGTCCGCATCGAGCAGGGGCGGGTCGTCGACGGTCACGGCGACCTGCTCGCCGAGGACGTCTTCTGCCTGGACGACGGCCCCCGCGTCCTGGACTGCCTGGAGTTCGACGACAAGCTGCGCTACGTCGACGGTCTCGACGACGCCGCCTTCCTCGCCATGGACCTGGAACAGCTCGGCGTACCGGAGGCCGCGGCGTTCTTCCTCGCCCGCTACAGCGAGTACTCCGGTGACCCAGCGCCCCCTTCCCTGCGCCACCACTACGTCGCCTACCGGGCATTCGTCCGGGCCAAGGTCTCCCTGATCCAGGTCGCCCAGGGAGCGGCCGACGCGCGGTCGGCGTCACGTCGGCTGGCCGGGACGGCGCTGCGCCACCTGCGGACCTCAGAGGTCTGCCTGGTCCTGGTCGGTGGACTGCCGGGCAGCGGGAAGTCCACCCTCTCCGGTGCGCTGGCCGACCGGCTGGGAGTCACGCTGCTCAGCAGCGACCGCCTCCGCAAGGAGCTGGCCGGCATTCCGGCGGAGCAGTCCGCGGCGGCCGGCTACGGCGAGGGGTTGTACACGCCGGAGTGGACGGCGAGGACGTACGCCGCCCTGCTCGACCGGGCGTCCGCCCTGCTGTCCCGCGGTGAGTCCGTCGTCCTGGACGCCACCTGGTCCGATGCCGTGCGGCGGGAAGCGGCGCTACGGGTCGCCGAGGCCACCAGCGCCAGGTTGGTGGCCCTCCACTGCCAGGTCCCGGACGAGACGTCGGCGGCCCGTCTGCGTACCCGCGGCCCCGGGGCATCCGACGCCGGGCCCGATGTCGCCGCCGCCATGGCGGCCGGGGAACCGGCGTGGCCCCAGGCCGTCGCCGTCGACACCAGCGGCCCGCTGGAGCCGGCGGTCGCCAGGGCCGTGGACGCGGTACGACCGTGGGGCACCCGCCAGGCCCCCGTCTTCCGCCGGCCGTACATGGAGCCCGACTAGGCCCTGCCGTCCGGCCAGGCGGGATCAGGTACCGGGGCGGTTCTCCCACAACCGCCTCACTCGACGTCGATGACCTCGTGCACGGGACGTCGTGGAGTGCCGGATCCCGCGGGGCCGTATCCGAGGCGCAGGACCATCTGCACGTAGCCCGTCGCCGATCGCGGGTCGCGCACGGTCCAGCGGAGCTCCGGCCACTCCAGAGCGTGGGAGGTGAGTGACGTGGCCAGCCCGTCGAGAGTGGCCTGGAGCAGGACACGCTCCATGGCCTGGCCCGCGAGCAGCCAGTCCCGGGGCTGGTCCTCGGTGGTGCCCAGCACGGCGAGTTGAGGGGCGTTCTCGAACACGGCGGCTTCACGGCCGGCCACGGGGCGCCTGCCGGCGAAGTCACGCACGGGTGCCCGGCCGTCGCGCCGGCGAGGGCCGAACGCGTCCTCCGGTACCCCGTCGCCGGCCGTCCTCGCCGCCGGCCCGGTGCGGGTCCAGTGTTCGAGCTCCTCGGCGGCCGCGGAGTCGGCGGCGCCGCGGCCCTCCGCGTCGTCGGCGAGCTCCAGCAGTGTCCGCACGTGCCAGGCGTCGGGGAAGGTCAGCTGTGCCCCCTCCCGGAGAGCGGCGGCGCACAGGGTGTCCTTGACGGGCCGGGGTATCTCCTCGTCCGTGAACGGGTGACGGCTGGTGCTGCGGCGGTGGATCGCCGGATACAGGGGGGCCAGGTCGCTGCCGGGGAGCACGGGACCGACGAGTCGTACCACCGCGAGCAGTCGGGGGTCCGCGGAGTCCGGCAGCAGGGCGGTGTCGGGCTCCCAGCCCGCGTGGGCGGCGGCGACGCGCAGGTTGAACAGGGCGGCGGCGCACCCCAGATGCAGGGCGCGTGTGGTGGGGTCGGCGCGCGGCATGGCGCGCCCGAGATCCGCGTACACGAGGAAGGTCCCGTCCGCGGGCAGGAGGCGGAATCTCCATGGTTGCGCGTTGTGCATCGACGGTGCGGCCGTGGCGTCTTCGACCAGCTCCGTCATGGTTCTCGCGTCGAGTTCACGTACGGTCACGGGACCTTCCTCCCTACGAGGCCGAACGGCCGTGACGGAAGGGCGATCGCTGTCTCCTCCAGTGTTCCACCGGGCCCCGGCCCGGCCGAGGAGGAGACAGTCCGCGCGGCCGTTCGATCAACCCACGAGGATCCACGGGAACCCCCTAGCGCGGTGCCTCGCCGGTGTCCGGTTCGCCGGTGAGGTGGGGTTCGACGTCCACCACCCCCTCCACGGCGCGCACGAGGCGCACGGCGATCGAGATGAGCGAACTGTCGTGGATGTGCCCGCGAAGGGTCACGACTCCCTCACGCACGCCCACGTGCAGGGTGTGACTGAAGGTCGGGAACAGCGGGGACACCACGGTGCGACGGACCTCCTCCTCGATGTCGGCGTCCGACCGCAGGAAGACCTTCAGGAGATCGGCCCGGCTGACGATGCCCTGGAGCAGGTCGATGTCGTTGACCACGGGCAGCCGCTTGACGCGCCGGACGGCCATGATCCGGGCGGCCTGGGCCAGAGTGGCGTCCGCGTGGACCGTGACGGCGGGGGTGCTCATGAGCTCCCCGGCCGTCGTGGCCCCGGCCTTCGCGACGTCGGACAGGCGCTCGCGCTGCTCGTAGAGGCTCTGCTCACCTTCGCGGAACTCCTCCTTGGGGAGCAGGTCAGCTTCGGAGACGACGCCGATGACGCGGCCCTCGCCCGCCAGCACCGGCATGGCGCTGACCTTCCACTGCTCCATCGTCCGGACGATCTCCTTGAAGGGCGCGTCGCGTCCGACGGCCACCACCGTCTGGGTCATCACATCGCTCACGGTGTGCGGTGTCACAGGCACTTTCGGCCTCCTCGGCTGTGTGCGGTCGGTGATCGAGGTCCGCGTCCTCGGCGCACGTCTCCCGGACGGTCGCCGGCGGCAGGGCCGTGTCCGCGAGCCCGGACAGCTCCTAGGTGGCCAGTCCGGCGCGGCGTGTGTCGGTCGGCGCCGGATCGGCAGAGGTGTCGTCGGTCCGGGGACGCAGATCGGCGGACACGTCGACCACCCCGTCCACGCCCTGGCACAGCCGTACCACGAGCGGAACCAGGGACGCGCGCTCGACGGCGCCCTTGAGCGACACCCGTCCGTCGACCACCCGCACGGTGATCGTGTCCGGAGGTATGCCGAGAGTGCGCAGCAGCACGTCCCCGGAGATCTCCTCCCGGATGGCGCTGTCCCCGCGCAGGAAGATCCGGAGCAGGTCGGCCCTGCTGACGATGCCGACCAGCCTGTCCGTCTCGTCGACCACGGGGAGTCGCTTGACGCCGCGGCTCTCCATGACCTGGGCGGCCTCCACGACCGTCCACTGCGGTCGGGCGGTCACGGCGGGAGTGTTCATCAGGCCCCCGGCGTCGGCTGCCTCGGCCCTCGCCCGTGCGGCCGGCTCGGGGTGCGGCAGGGGAAGGAGCCCGGCGGGGTCCCGTTGTGCGGCCTCCTTGCGCAGCAGGTCGGCCTCCGAGACCACGCCCACGGGGCGGTCCTCGTCGTCCACGACCGGTACGGCGGTGACGTCGTACTCGGCAAACAGTTTGGCGATCTCCTTGAACCCGGTGTCCCGGTGCACCCGGACGACCGATGTGGTCATGAGGTCGCTCACCATCCGGTGCCGCATGGCCCGCCTCCTCGCGTCGTGTGCGTTTTCCTCCCTTCACTCTCCGTCCGAAGCGCGCCCGCGGCTTGGTCCGGTCGGTCCCGAGAGCGGCCCGACCGGACCCCGTCCGGCCTCTCGCACCCGGGCGTTGGGCGTGATGGGCCCGCCCCGCTGTGCCGACCGGCCCCGGCGAGGGACATCCGGCCCCTGCTGTCCCACCGGAGTCGCTCGGAGACTGGCGGGGCACCCCTTGAAGGAGGTCCGCACATGCCCGCCATCACCGTCGGCCTCGACGGCTCGCCGGAAAGCCTCGACGCGGCGGCCTGGGCCGCCCGCGAAGCAGCGCGACGGCAGGTTCCCCTGCGGCTCGTGCACGCCGTCGACCTCCTGCGCCCCTGGTACGCGTCGTTCGCCGGATTTCCGGCACCGGGCGCCATCGACGTGCAGCGTGAGTGGGCGGCGCACGTGCTGCGCGAGGAGAGGTCCCGGCTCATGGAGCGCCACCCCGGTCTGTGGGTCACCACGCGGCAGGTCACGGACCAGGCCGTCCGGGTGCTCCTTGCCTCGGCGGACGACTCGGAGCTGCTCGTCCTGGGCTCCCGGCGGTTCGGTACGGTGGCCGGTTTCCTGGTCGGCTCGGTGGCCCTCGCCGTGGTGGCACGCGCCCGGCGGCCGGTCGTCCTCGTACGGGCGGGCGGGCTTCCGGAGGACGAGCGGCTGCCGGATGCCGCGGGCGCGGAGCCGGTCGGCACTCCCTGCCGCGATGTCGTGCTGGGACTGGACCGGGAGAGGCCAGGCGACACCGTCATCGAGTTCGCGTTCGACGCCGCCCGACGTCGTGCGGCCGGTCTGCGGGTGGTCCACGGCTGGAGCCCCGTGACCAGCCACGGCTACGGCGCGGTCATGGACGCCGGGCTCAACGAGGAGCTGGCGGACGAGGCACGGAACGGAGTGGGAGAGGTCCTGCGGCCGTGGAAGGACAAGTTCCCGGAGGTGGAGGTCCGGCAGCAGGCCGTGATCGGCGGTGCCGCCCGTCACCTCGTGCAGGCCTCGCGGGACTCGGCGCTCGTCGTCGTCGGCCGACGGGCGCGCCGCGATGTGGCCGGCGGCCGCATCGGCCCGGTGACCCACGCGGTGCTGCAGCACGCCTCCGCCCCGGTCGCGGTCGTCCCGCACGACTGACGTCCTCGCCGTCCGTGCGTGGGGACGTGGGGCGAGACGAACGCCCGACGACCACGGGACGAGCGGCAACCGACGGTCCCGGGCCGTCCGGCCCCACACCCGGAGCCGAACGGCCCCACACCCGGAGCCGAACGGCCCCACGCTCCTCGCGACTTCTCCACGTGAAACCGAGGAGACCGCGAAGGAGGGGGAGGGCGTGCGCGGCGTGCCGGATCGGCGGCTGGGCTTCCCGGCTCGCACATGAAGCCCGGGTGGAACGGCATCAGCGTCGGGGAACGGCTGACGGACGCGGGCAACGCGCTTCCCGGGTGCCGACCCTGCCGAGGGCGTCGGGATCACGGTGGGGAAGCGACCGCGGAGTACGAGGACGGTACGGACCATCACGGTTCCGGGCCCGGAGGAGAAGACGGGTACCGGGACCATCCCGGTGCGGCGCGGCTGCGGCAGGGGGGGGCGGTGCGCCGGACCAGGTGTGCGCGGCCGGCGAAACCGCCGGTCGCGCACACCGCCGCGCGGTCCGCGGGAAGCCGCCGGGGACACGTGCGGGCTCACTCCTCGCTGCCGGTACGCGGCGGGCGCAGGCCCGTTCCGCGCGCCGCGATCCGGCGGGCGCCGCTTCGTGCCGTGCGCGTTGAGGGCGTAGGGCCGGACGGGCGCCGAAAGGGCGGTGCGGCCCCTGCCCGCGGGGCCGTCGTCGCGAGAGGCTCGACTCGAAAAGCCGGACCGCACACGGAAGGGAAGGCGTGCATCATGCTTCGGGACGTTGTCGCAGGAGTCGACGAATCCACCGAGAGTCTCGCCGCCGCGCACTGGGCCGCCCGGGAAGCCCTGCGCCGCGGGACTTCACTGAACCTCGTCCACGCGTGGACGTGGCACCCGCGTCCGGCGCCCTCCGTCCCTGCCGACACCACCCAGCGCGACTGGGCCGAACAGACCCTGAAGCGGGCGGCGGACAGTGTCCGGGCCGCGCATCCCGGAATCCGCGTCACCGAGCAGCTGGTGCCCGGTCCCGCGGTCGCCGCCCTTCTCGCGGCGTCCGAGGAGGCGGAGTTGCTGGTGCTCGGTTCCCGCGGACTCGGCGGGGTCGCGGGATTCGTGTTCGGGTCCGTGTCCCAGCGCGTCGTCGCCAGGTCCACCGGACCCGTCGTGCTCGTCCGCGCGGGCGAGACGGCCGCCGACGAACACCTGCCGGCCGTGGACGGCGTCTCACCGGACGAGATACCACGGATTCCCCATCGCGACGTCGTCGTCGGACTGGACACCGGCGACACCGGCGACGAACTGCTCGCCTTCGCTTTCGCGTCCGCCCATCGCTGTCACGCCGCCCTGCACGTGATGTACGCCTTCAGCACCCCGCCGGATCACGTGGCCGACGGAGGGCCGGCCCCGACGCCCGGACCACAGCTCGTCGCGGCGAACGAACAGACCGTGGCGGCGGCGCTCCGCCCCTGGCGCGAGAAGTTCCCCGACGTCCCGGTGACCGAGACCGTCGGCGAGGGCCGGGCCGCCGGTGAACTGGTGCACGCCTCCACGGGGGCCAGCCTCGTCGTCGTGGGGCGTCGGCAGCGCGCGAGTCGTGCCGGCGCACACATCGGCCCTGTCACGCACGCGGTGCTCCACCATGTGGGCTGCCCCGTCGCCGTCATCCCGCACGCCTGAGTCCCCGCGGCGCCCGGCGGCTTCCGGCCGTCCGGCGGACGTCATGGCGAGGCGCGTGCAGACGACCTCGCCAACTCGTGTGCTGGGCCCGGCCGTTCGGCGATGCCGCGGGCCGTTCCGCCGTCGTGGCGGTGAGGGCCGATCGGTGCGGGATCGGGCCGTACGGCCCCGTCCGGGAGGAGCACACCGAGTCCACGCTGAGAGCGGCACGAGCGGAGCGAAGCCGTTCGGCCAGGGGGTCGAGGGGCCCGGCGAGGACGTGTCGCTCGCGGCGCTTCGGCCGACGTGGCCGAGGGCCGCCGACGAGGGGAGGGACGACCATGAAGGGACCGGTCGTGGTGGTCGTGGGTGGTTCGCCGTCGAGCCTGGCCGCGGTGGAGGCAGCGGCGTGGGAGGCCGACCACCGGGGGGTGCCGCTCCTGTTGGCACACGCCGTGGCGTGGCCCACCGGCTCGGTGGCGGTGGGGGACGCTGACGGTGCCGGGTGGCGTGGAGTGGCGGGCGGGGCGCTGGCGGAGGCGGAGCGTCACGCGCGCCGCGTCGCCCCGGGGCTCCGGATGACGAGCGAGGTGCTCGTCGGTGAACCCGCCAGGGTGCTGGCGGGCGAGTCGCGCGCCGCGACGCTCACCGTGGTCGGTGGCGGCGGAGAGGAACGCCGCGGCCGTCTTCACCGCGGTCCGCTCACCGGGCGGCCGGCGGGGTGCGGGCACTGTCCGATGCTGGTGGTCCGGGGCGGTGCGAACGGCGGCGGTCCCGTCGTCCTGGCCGACGACGGCTCGCAGGCGGTCCGTGCCGCGGCCGAGTTCGCCTTCGCCGAGGCTTCTGCCCGCGGAGCGGAGCTGGTCGTGCTGCACACGCGCGGGCACGGGACGATCGACGGTGAGGGAATCCCGGCCGACCTCCGCGAGGAGTACGCGGGCGTCACCGTGCGTACTGGGCGGACGAGGAGCCGTGGCCGCCGTGCCTTCGTCGAGGCGAGTGCCGGGGCGCAGCTGGTCGTCGTCGGAGTCTCCGGTCACGGCCGTGTCGCGGCCGAACTGCCGGGCTCGGTGGGGCGACTGGCGCTCCGGCACACCGCCTGCACCGTCGCGTTCGTCCCCGCCGGGCGCGAGCAGCCGTGGTCGACGCTCTGAACGGATGAGACATCCGCGCAAGCGCTGAATCCGGCAACAGCCGCATGACTGCCGCGAATCCGCGCGGTCGGCTTCTGCCGCCCACGGCATGACCGTGAGCGTGGCACGGTGACCATGCCTCTGGCGGCTCGAGGCCGAGTTCTTCGAGACGTCCGGCGACCCGGCGCGCATGCGGGTTCTGGAGCCGCTCCGGTCTGCCTCGACCTGGCTCTCCCTGGTGCCGGCAGGTCGGGCGGTGCCGCCGGCCGGCCCGCGGACCGCCCACGACGTGTGACGGCCGCGGGCGTGCCGCGCGGAGCTGGTCAGCCGGGTGCCGGAGGGGTGTCCTGCGGGGTGGGCCGCTCCACCGACCGGGCCGCCGTTCGGCGAGGCGAGGCGGGGCCCTGCGGTCCGTATCCGAGACGCAGCACCATCTGGGCGTGGGACCGCCCGTCCTGCGACCCCCGCACCAACTGCTCGCGCAGGTCGGGCCATTCCATCGCCTGGTGCAGCAGCGACGCCCGCACGCCGTGGGCCTCTGCGACGAGCAGGACGTGCTGGAGGGCCTGCCCGGCCCGCAGCCAGTCCGCCCGCCGGTCGTGAGCGGTGCACAGGACGGCGATCGTCGGCCGTTTCTCGAAGGCACGGGCGTCGAGCCCGGCCGGGTGGCGATGCGCGCCGAAATCCCGCATCGGGACGTGATCCCGGTAGTCCTGAGGTCCGACGGCCGCCGGCGGTATCCCTACGGCGGCCTCGTCCGGTTCGCGGATCCAGCGGCGGTCTTCCGCGCCCCGGTCGGCGTCCGCGGTGTTGCGCCGTTCCGCCTCCCGGGTCACTCGCAGCACACGCGCGCTGCCACCGAGGCCGGCACGGCTGAGCAGGGCTCCCTCGGTGTGAGCTGCCTCGGCCAGTTCGGTGAGCAGGGCGCTGGGCAGCGGCCGGTCCGAGAAGGGGAAGCGGCTGCTGCGGCGGCGCCACAGGGCTTCGTACAACTCCGGAGCCGGCGAGAACCGCGCGTGACCGCCGAGCCGGACGCTCGCCAGCAGGTCCGGTTCACCGGGACCGGGCAGCAGCCGTGTCACCGGGGCCCAGCCGAAGTGCGCCACCGCCAGCCGCAGGTTGAAGAGTGCGCAGCCGACCGACACGTGCAGCGCACGCCCGGACGGGTCGGTGTGCCGCAACCCGCGCTCGGGGGCGGCCCGGATCTCCAGCGTCAGCGTGTGAGGGTCGAGCCGGAACCGCCAAGGCTGGGTGTTGTGGATCGAGGGGGCCGCGACGGCCGCCTCGATCAGTTTCTCCAGCGTCGCGACGTCGAGAAGCGTGGTGGACACGATGCTCTCCTCCCCGCCCTGCGACCAAGGGCCGTGGGACCGGTCGATGACCCTCACCACGATGGCGCCCGCAGGTCCCGCGGAGGCAGAGGCCGGACGGCCTCGAACCCGGCCGGACGGCCCCGACAATCCTGCGGAGTGCGGAGTGCGGAGTGCGGAGTGCGGACGGCGGAGTGCGGAGTGCGGACGGCGAAGTGGGCGTGGGAGTGCGCGAGTCGGCCCAGGCGCCCGGTACTCGTCCGGCGTCACCGCGCCCTGCCGCCGCACCCACGCTCACCGGTGCCTCCAGCCGGCACCGGGAGCGTGGGCGTGGCCGTCTGTGCGGGTCAGCGCTTGGTGTAGATGAAGCCGACCTTGTCGAGCTCGTCCGCGGCGCGGCCGTGGAAGCCGGCGATCTGCCAGCCGGAGGGCGCGGTGCGGGTCACGCAGTCCGACGTGGTGGATCCGCCCGCCAGGGTGTTGCCCAGGTTGGTGGTGAACTTGGCGTAGAAGATCCGTGTGTGGCCGTCCTTGTCCGCCTGGCACAGGTAGGCGGACGTGACGTACTCGCCGCTGCCCAGGGTCAGCGAGGACGCGGTGCCGCCGGTGCCGCCGTGGGTGAGGGTGGTGCCGTTGGCCAGCGTGAGGCCGACCTGGTCCACGCGGGAGCCGGCCCGCAGCGAGATCCTGGTGGCGCGGGCGGCCGCCGGGACGCTGCCGATGTCCTGGTAGTAGCCGCCGTGCGGGCCGCCGAACTGGTCACTGAGCTGGTAGTCGGCACTGCGCGACCAGCTGAACCGGGCGGTGACCGGGTCGTGGTCGGACAGCATCTTGCCGTCGGAGTTCAGGAACGTGGCGTGCTCGTTGTCGTACGAGGTCGCGTTGAGCGAGACGAGCCTGCTGCCGCGGTAGAGGATCTTGTCCACGACCTCGCAGGTGTTGGGCACGGTGGCACCCGTCTGGTCGCAGACCAGGGCGTCGCTGCCCTTGGTGGGCGCCACGCCGCCGCGGATCACCTTGACCCAGGCGTCGGTGAGCCCGTTGGCCGCGGTGAACTCGGCGATGGTGTCGGCGGAGCGGGTGTAGCGGGTGTTGGTGTCACCCATGACCACGACGGCGTTGCCGGCGGAGTGGGTGTTGATGAACGCGGTCAGCTGGCTGAGGTTGTCGGCGCGGGAGGCCTCGTCGCCGTCGTTGGTCCCCGCGTTGGTGTGCAAGTTGTAGAAGTCGACGTACACA
This sequence comes from Streptomyces sp. NPDC005574, assembly GCF_040605435.1. Taxonomy (NCBI): domain Bacteria; kingdom Bacillati; phylum Actinomycetota; class Actinomycetes; order Kitasatosporales; family Streptomycetaceae; genus Streptomyces; species Streptomyces sp. NPDC005574. The sequence goes on along the minus strand of NZ_JBEXCW010000008.1, from coordinate 87,309 downwards.
CCCTCGGCGAGGCGCTCGCGCATGAAGGTGAAGCCCTTGGGGGTGAGGCAGTCGCCGGAGTCGATCTGGCAGGAGTTCCAGCCCACGCGCTCGAAGTCGTCGCCGTCCCACGCGTAGTCGGAGACGGTGTTGAGGCCGCTGCCGATGCCCGCACCGCCGCTGGTCGCGGTGCGGTAGGGGTGGGTGTCGGTCGAGTAGAGGTAGGAGTGGTAGTTGAAGTCCTCCTCGACGTTGACGATGTCGTAGGGCGCGATGCGCCGGCCGATCTCGGTGGTGCTCGTGTCCCGCGGTGTCGAGGCGCTCGACAGCCACGCGGGCAGACCGGCGACGTTGTAGGTGAGGACGCTGAAGGTGCCCGAGTCGGCGGCTGCCGTGGAGGGCGCGGCCGCGACGAGCCCGCCGAGGGTGGCGGTCATCGCCGCCAGGCAGGCGAAGAGTCTGCGCATGGGGGAGTGGCTCCTGGAGTTCTGGGAGAGGGTGGTGAGGCACTCGAAATGTAGCGACAAGCGCTTTCCCTGCACACTCCTCGGAAGGTCTTTTCTTACCCCCGGTAACAGGTCGTGGGCCAGGCTCCCGTAGGGTCCCGTCCGGGTGGCCGGTCCATCAGGCGATCCTGCACGGGGTGAGGGGTGATCCGGTGAACCTCACGCGTCCTGCGGGGTGCGGATCGGCGTCGGGGAGGTGGGTGTGGCGGGGTGCCGGTGTCAACTGCCGCCACGGTGAGCCAGGTTGACGGCGGTTGAACGGACGGGGTCCGGTGCCGCCTGAGATCTGGCTTCCGGGCGCACCCTGCGAAATCTGCGTGAAGGTCTCCAAATGAGCCGCCTTGTAGGCCTGTTGGCGTCGTGGCGGCTGATAAGATCTTTCTACCTCTCAGTAAGTTGACTTTGCGTCATATTTGTAGTTGGGGACGGTTCTCGCTCCCCTTTTGCGAAGGAGCGTCTGTTGGTCCACAGGTCACCTATGCGGCCGAGTGGGACCACGGTTCGCGGGAGAATCGCCAACTGTGCGGCGCCCGGGGGAAGTCGACTTGTCGAGAGTCTCGCGGCCTCACCCCGGAATCCCGCCATCGCTGCGCCGCTTGCTTCGGGATACGGACCAACCTCCCACCACAGCGCCCGAGTTGAAGCGGTTCGAGGGCCGGGGTGTGCCTCTCGGATGCCCTCTTCGCAGTGATAGCATCCCCGCATCTGCGACCTTGATCCACATATTCGGGCGCTGATCTGAGGTCGGTCCGCTCGCCACGCCACAGCTGGTCGAGCGGGTCCCGGCCTGTGTCGCGGGTCCTCGCGGGGGGTGTATCCGTCTACGTCTGCATTTCCATGCGTCGGGAAAGGTTTCCATGAATCGAGACACCCTTGCGTGGTGCCTGGTCGCGGTCACGGTGGCAGCCGTCGCCGCGATCATCGTGCTCGTCGTCCGCAACAGAGCCCTGAGTGAGAGGAAAAGACAGGCCGAGGACGCCCTGACGCAGCGGCTGAACGCGGCGGAGAGCCAACTGATAACCGCCCGCAACGAGTTGCAGAGGTACACGCAGGAACTCGACGGCACGATCCGCGAGGCCGAGGAGGCCGCCGAGGAGAGCACCAAGGCCGTCCTCAAGGGCGCCGCCCGCTTCCTGCAGAGCCTCGCGGCCGAACAGATGGCGCTCCTCGAAGGGGTCCAGCGCAAGTACGGCGGTCACGCCGTCCTGGGCGACCTGCTGGAGGTCAACCACGCCAACGCGCAGATGGCGCGGAAGGCGCAGGGCATCGCCGTACTGTGCGGTGCGCCGGTCGGCCGCCGCAGCCGCTCCGCGAGCGTCTACGACGTGGTGCGCAGCGCCCAGGGGCAGATCCGCAACTTCCGGCGCGTCGAGATCATGCAGCAGACCGGGTTCGCGCTGAAGGCGTCGGCGGTCTCGCCCGTCGCGCTCGCCGTCGCCGAACTGCTCGACAACGCCGCCAGCTTCTCCCAGCAGGACGCGCCGATCGAGGTGACGTTCCAGCGGGTGCAGAGCAACCTGTGCATCATCATCGACGACGCGGGCGTCAGCATGAACGACGAGGACCGCCAGATGGCGAGCGCGCTGCTGTCCGGCGACTTCGTGCCGCGTCTGTCGCAGCTCGGCAACCAGCCCAAGTTCGGTTTCCCCGTGATCGGCCTGCTCGCGCGCCACTACGGATTCCGGGTCGACGTGACCGGCGTGTCCCGCTACGGCGGTGTCCGCGCGGTCGTCCTGCTGCCCGAGGAGCTGTGGACCGAGGAGCAGGCGCCGCCGCCCGTGGAGGAGGCTTCGGTGAGCAGGATCCGCAGTGCCGGCAGCAGGGCGACGGACGGGACGCGCACCGCGCACGGCCTGCCCAAGCGCGGGGCACGCCAGGTGCCCGTCGCCAGTGTCGCCGACGGTGAGGACCTCCGGTCGTCGTCGCGGACGCCCGAGGAGACCGGCCGGGCGTCCGGCCGCAGCCTGGGGGCGTTCCAGCGAGGCACTCTCTCGGGCCGCAACCTCGACCCCGCGTCCAGCGAAGGGTCCGAAGACGCATGAGTGCTGACCTGTCGTGGATGCTCGAGGACATCGTGACCAACGTGCCCAAGGCGCGGCACGCGGTCCTGCTGTCCGCGGACGGCCTGCCCCGGGGAGCCACCGAGGGCCTCGTCGAGAAGGACGTGCGCACCATCTCCGCCGCCATGGCGGGCATGCAGTCGCTCAGCCGGGCCACCGCCCACTTCGCCGGCATGGCGGAGGACCGCCAGTGGCACCAGACGATCATCGAGTTCTCCCACGGGTGGATCTTCCTGATCGGAGCCGGGCAGGGCGCGTACCTGGCCGCCGCGGCGGCGCCCGACGTCGACATGCAGCAGATCTCCTTCCGTATGCACCGGCTCGTCGCCCGCCTGGGCAACAACCTCACCTCCCCGCCGCGGGTGAACCTCGACGACGCGGGCCAGGGCGCGGACGCGGCGCAGGCCCGGCGCGAGGAACGGGCCGGTGCGGAGAACGTGCTCGCCGACCTCGACGAGGTGATCGCCGACGTCAAGGGCGCCCGGCACGCCGTACTGCTCGGGTCGGACGGACTGCCCCGCGGAACGACCTCGGGGATGAACCGCGACCTGGCCGACACCATCTCCGCGGCCATGACGGGCATCCACGCATACAGCCGCGTCACCTCGCAGTTCGCGGGGGTCCGGGAGGACGCCGAGTGGCGCCAGACGGTCATCGAGTTCCAGCACGGCTGGATCTTCCTGATCGCCGCCAGTCACGGCACCTTCCTCGCCGCGGCCGCCGAACACGACTCCAACATCGAGGAGTTCACCAACCGGCTGCACGAGGTGGTGCCCCGGCTGAGCGCCCAGCGGGCACCGCGGGGGGAGGCGGGCAGCGATGTCTGAGGAACACGGCCCGGAGCTGGAACTGACGTCCGCCTTAGTACCCCTCTTCGTGATCACCAACGGCCGTGGCCTGCCCCCGGACCAGGAGTACGAGCGCACCGCCCTCGTGACCGCGTACAAGGGAGCCTCGGCCGCGGCGCGCACGCTGTCGCCCGAGGCGCGGACGATCATGGAGCTGGTCGCTGACGGCTTCCTGTCCGTGGCCGAGGTGGCCGGTCACACGCACCTGCCGCTGGGCATCGTGCGGATCCTCCTCGCGCAGATGGAGGAGAGCGGTCTCATCCTCGTGAGGAAGTCCGTGCCGCGCGCCGAACGGGTCGACAGGGAACTGCTCGGCGCCGTGCTCGATGGCCTCAAAACCCGATTCGGAGCGTGAGCTGTGTACGTGGATCCAGACGTCTCCCGCTCGGTGAAGATACTCGTCGTGGGTCACTTCGGGGTCGGGAAGACCACCTGCATCGGCAGCATCTCCGAGATCGAGCCGCTGCAGACCGAAGAGGAGATCACCGAGGCCAGTGAGGGCTTCGACGACCTGACGGGCACGCCGAACAAGACGACCACCACGGTCGCCATGGACTTCGGCCGGCTGACCCTCAGCGAGTCCCTGGTCCTCTACATCTTCGGAACGCCCGGCCAGGAGCGTTTCAAGGAGATGTGGGAGGAGCTGTCCCGGGGCGCGCTCGGCGCCCTGGTCCTGGTCGACCCGCAGCGCCTGCACGAGTCCTTCCCCGTGCTGGACCTGGTCGAGAGCTTCGGCCTGACGTACGCCATCGGCGTCAACCACTTCGAGGGAGCCACCACCTACCCGATCGAGGAGGTCCGCGAAGCGCTCAACCTCCCCGCGGACACCCCCATCGTGGGCTGCGACGTGCGCGACCAGCGCTCCTCGGCCCAGGCACTCATCACCCTCGTCACGCACCTTATGTCCCTACTCGGCTAGGAACCCCGGCATGCAGCAGCACTACGACCCACAGGGGATACCGCCCGGTTGCCCCGCCCACGGCAACGTCCCCCTGTACGGCCCCGAGTTCGGCTCCGACCCGGAGGCCAGCTACGCATACCTGCGCTCGCTCGGCCCGAGCGCGCCCGTCGACATCGCGCCCGACGTCGAGGTCGAGCTGGTCACCAGTTACGACGCCGCCCTGTACATCCTGCAGAACCCGGCGTCCTTCGTCCGTGACTCCCGCCGCTGGAACGCGCTGAACGAGGGCCGCGTCCCCGTCGACAGCCCGGCCGTCCCGATGATGGGCTACCGCCCCAACGCGCTGTTCAGTGACGGCGCGGCACACGCCCGGCTCCGCCAGGCGGTCACCGACAGCCTGGCCACCGTCAACGAACACCGGCTCGTGCGGCAGACCCAGCAGTCCGCCGACTACCTGATCAGCCGCTTCAGTTCCGAAGCCCGCGGCCAGGCCGAGCTGATGGCCTCCTACGCCCAGCCGCTGCCCCTGCTGGTCTTCAGCGACCTGTTCGGCTGCCCGCCCGAGATCGGCGACCGGGTCATCGTCGGCATCAGCGGCATCTTCGACGGCACCGCCGGCGCGGACCAGGTGCTGGGCGGGGCCCTCGCGGAGCTGATCGCCCTCAAACGGCGTTCCCCCGGACCGGACCTGACGACACGTCTGATGGAGCACTCCGCGCAGCTGACCGACGAGGAGGTGCTGCACCAGCTCGTCACCCTGCTGTCCGGGGGCACCGCGCCGCTGGCCGCCGCCATCGGCACCAGCAGCGCGCTGTACCTCAGCGAGGAGTGGCAGGCCGGCCTGCCGGTCGAGGACGCGGTCTCGCAGACCCTGTGGAACTACGCCCCGATCGCCAACTACGCGGCGCACTACCCGACCCACGACGTCGAGCTGGGCGGCCGGTACCTCCGGGCCAACGACCCGGTGCTGGTGTCCTTCGCGGCGGCCAACACCGATCCCAAGCTGGCCGAGCACCGCGAACAGCTCAGCGCCAAGGCCCACTTGGCGTTCGGCGCGGGACCGCACGCGTGTCCCGCCAAGGACCCCGCGTTCATGATCGCGGTGACGGCGGTGGAGTCCCTCCTCAACCGGCTGCCGGATCTCGAAGTGCGCGTTCCCTTCAAGTCGCTCACCTGGGCGCCGACGCCGTGGAGCCGCTCACTGGTGACCCTTCCGGTCCGCTTCACCCCGCGGACCGTGACGTCGGCCGCCTCCGAGCCCGCGCGCACCGCGGAACCGCAGCCTCCGGCGTCGGCAGGTCAGCGCCCCGGGACGGCGCCGGGACGGGTGACCCCGGCCGCTCCTCAGGCGAAGGGCCTGTTCAGCCGCTTCCTGGCCTGGACCAGGGGGGAGTGACGTAGGTAACCCTGGGCGTCCCGGTGTTGGTGGATGCTTCAAGATTTCGTTGGGTACGTATGGCGGCTGATGCTCAGGAAGGAGCCGTCATCGTGGTGGTTGCCGCCAACCCGTCGCACGACCGCCGTTCGGCCGTCGCCCTCTTCTCCCGTCTCAGGACGGCGAAGGGGCAGGCCAACCCCTTCCCCATCTACGCGACGCTCCGGGCCATGGGCGGAGTCAGCCCCGCTCCCTGGGGCGGCTCCGTCGTGACCGGCTTCGACCTCTGCGACCAGGTGCTCCGCAGCCGTGACTGGCTGGAACCCGACAAGCGCTGGCGCGCACAGCAGGGCCGGGGCACCCGCTGGAACGCACCCTCCTCCCGGGAGATGAGCAACACCCTGCCCGCGCTCAACGGCCCCGACCACACCCGAATACGCAGGGCGGCCGGCACGTTCGGCCGCCCCGCCCTGCAACGCCTCGGCCGGACGATCACCCGGACGACCGACCAGCTCCTCACCGCCGTCCAGGAGCAACTGCACTCCGGGGAGGCGGACTTCGCCGCGCTGGTGAGCGAGGAACTACCGGTGATCGCCATCGGCGACTGGCTCGGTCTGCCGACCCAGGACCACCCGCGGCTGCGCCGGCTCACCCACGAACAGGTCTTCACCCAGGAACTCCTGCCCTCCGCCAGCCAACTGGCACGCTCCGACGCGGCCACGGCCGAACTGCGCACCTACTTCACCGACCTCGTACGCCACCGGCGCGCCCATCCCGGCGACGACCCCGTGTCGCGGTGGACACAGACGTGGGACGCGCTCGAACCAGACCGCGACAAGGCCGACGAGGCCGTCTACTTCCTCGCGCTGTTCGTCCTGCTCGCAGCCCTGGAGACCACCTCCAGCCTGCTGTCGACGATGGTGCTGCGGCTGGTCGAGGACCCGGATCGCTGGGACCTGGTCGCCGCCCAACCCGACCTGGTGCCCGGGTTCGTGGAGGAGACCCTGCGCTACGACCCGCCCACCCACGTGATCAGCCGCGTCGCCGCCAAAAACTCCGTCCTGGGGGGAGCCGAGATCCGCGAGGACGAGATGGTCCACCTCATGGTGGGCGCGGCGCACTGGGACCCGGCCAGACACACCGATCCCGAGCGGTTCGACCCGCGCCGAAGACCCGACCATCTCGCGTTCAGCGGAGGCATCCACTACTGCCTCGGCGCACCCCTCGCCCGGCTGGAAGCCCAGACCCTCCTCCACCAACTGGTCAGACGCCTGCCCCGCCTCACCCTGGCCCGCCGCCCGGTGTGGGCGCCCCGGGTGGCGTTCCGGCGCCTGCTGAACCTGGACGTCGCCCTCGCATGATCGAAACCGGCAGTATCCTTTCCGCTCCCCGAGGCGAAGCCGTGGCCGTCGAGCAGGACGGCCCCGTGCTGCACGTCCGCCTCAACCCGCTCCGGCTGGACGACACGCTCGGCGTGGCCGTCCTCGACGAGCTCATCGCCCTCCTCGACGACCTCCACCAGCGCCCCGACATACGCGTGTTGGTGCTGTCGTCCCTGGGCGAGGACTTCTGCCTGGGAGCCGACCGCGCCGAGTACCAGGAAGCGCTGGCCGTCGACCCGACGGGAGCGGCGCTGCGCCGGATCGCGGACAAGGCCCATCGTCTGTGCCAGGCGCTGGAGACCACCCACGCGGTGACGATCGCCCGGCTGCACGGCCGGGTCATCGGCGCCGGACTCGCGCTCGCCTCCTTCTGCGACCTGCGCGCGGCCGCGGACACCAGTCGCTTCAGGATGCCGGAGGTGGGCCTGGGTCTCCCGCCGGCCTGGGGAGGTGCGATGGGCCGGCTCGTCGCCGAGGCCGGGGTCGCGCGGATCCGTGAACTCATGCTGACCTGCGACGTGTTCGACGCGCCCACGGCCCACCGGCTCGGACTCGTGCACAAGGTGGCCCCGCTCGACGACCTGGACCGGACCGTCGCGGCCTGGACGCGGCCACTCGTCCGGCGTCAGCCGGAGGCCCTCGTCCTGACCAAGCGCATGCTGGCCGGCTTCGCCCGCGCCGACCGCACCGCCGACGTCGGGCTCCTCGACTCCCACCTCCTGGTGGCGCAGCTGAACCAGTCCGCGGGCCACGGTCCGACGGCCGCCCGGTAGGCCGTCGACCACCAACGCGGTTGCGCGTCAGCCTGTACGACGTAGCGGCAGTGCACTCCTCGACCGGACCCGGCGTCGCTGCACACGGGCCTCCGCCTCTCCGGTCCCGGCGTGGCGCCCACGGCGTCCCGCACGAGGGCCGCGCCCGCGCGGCGGTCAAACATCGACCGCCACCTACGCCCCGCGCCCGCGCACGGCGGCCGAGGACTTCGCCGCGCGAGCGCCCACGCCCGGCAGCCCTTCGGCGGCCGCACGGCCGGCTGTCTTCCGAACGGCCTTGTCACACCGTCGTCGTGCCGCGCTGTGCGGCCGTCGTCATCGCCTGCTCCGTTCGTAGGCGTCCCGCAGGTCCTGGGCCCGGCCGCCGCCGTCGAGCCAGTGGCCCACCGCCCCACCCAGGGCGCCCAGGGCTGCGACGAGCAGGAACGCCCCGAAGCCTCCGAAGAAGCCGGCGAAGGCCAGCGCGATTCCGGCGAACATCCCCGCCGTCGACCTGCTCACTGTCCTCTCCTTTGCTCTCCAACTCCGCGACTGCCGGTCCCGCACCCCGGTAGACCGCTCACTCGACGCGGGAGTCGGCGCCCTGCGGCTCCTCGTCGTCCTCCGGCAGGTGCACGTCGTTGATGGTCACGTTCACCTCGACCACCTCCAGGCCGGTGATGCGTTCCACCGCGGAGATGACGTTCTCCCGCACGTCGCGGGCGACGTCCGTGATCGGGACGCCGTACTCGACGACCAGGTCGAGGTCGACGGCGGTCTGGCGCTCGCCGACCTCGACCTTCACCCCGCGTCCCATGTTGGACCTGCCGCCGGGCACACGGTCGCGCACGGCGCCGATGGTGCGGGAGAGTCCGCCGCCCATGTCGTGGACACCCGGGATCTCCCGGGCGGCGATCCCCGCGACCTTCACCACGACGACGTCGGCTATCGAGGTCCGGCCCCGGTTCGCCGCCGGCTGACCGGCTCCTGACACCCCGCCGGACACGGCGGTCGTCGCCTGCGTCGTCCCGTCCGTCCGCCGGCCGGACAGGTCCTTGGCGGTGGTTGCGGTAGGTGTGGTCATGGCACATCCCCTTCTGCTCGCCGGTGATTCGCTCTCACTACGACAGACCCGTCCCGGCCGTGCCTGTGACGCCGGGTCCGGAAACTTCTCGCGCGACCCCCGCCGGACACACGTCGCGCGCGGGGGAGGCGCCGGGTCGTTCGACGCTCACGACGACCGAGTGCCGGCCGGTGGCGCCGTCGGGAAGGGTGCCGGCCCGCTGCGCGGTCTGCACCTCTCCGGTGCCGTCGGTGGCGCGCACGGTCAGGGTGTGGCCACCCTTGGCCCCCTGCCAGGCGAAGGACCACTGGCGCCAGGTGTCGCGCGTGTCCTCCGCCGCCGGCCGGGCCTCCTGCCAGGGGCCGTCGTCGACACGGATCTCGACCTTGCCGATCCCCCGGTGCTGCGTCCAGCGACGCCCGACCGGATCGCCCAGTCCTTCACGGCGGCCGGCGTGCGATCGATCGCCGCGCCTCCCACCGCCACCACCGGGCCGGCCTGCGGACGCACCGCGGCCGACACGAGTCCGGCCAGGGCGAGCGCCGTGCAACCTGCCAGTGCGCCGCTGAGCGCGCCCAGGGTCGTCCGGGTCCACCTGCGGAGAGGCCGGGTGTCGTGCTCGTCGTCGGCCACGGGGGGGATCCGGCTCCGCGGGCCGGCCGGATCGGTCCACCGCCCGATCGGGTGACGCGTGTCCCCGCAGCGGCGCGTGCCGGCCCGGTCAGGGGCAGGTTCACCGGGGAGTGACGCGCTGTGCCGTGCGGTCGTTTCCCGCCAGTGTGCCGGGCCGCGCATCCGTGGGAGCCCGCCGCGCGAAGTAGTCCGTAACGGGAAGAGGCGGGAGTTGTCCAACCTTCAGGAGACCAGGAGAGGAGCCGCCCAGTGCCGGGGGCCCGCAGACCGACCGCGCCGCCGGAGGGCGGGCAGGAGACGGACGACGCCCTGCTCGCGGTCCGGGCCGCCGAAGGGGACGAGGACGCCTTCGCCACCCTGGTGCGGCGCCACGCGCCGGTGCTCCTCCGGCTGGCGGTGCGCCTGCTCGGCACCCGGCCCGAAGCGGAGGACGCCGTGCAGGACGCGTTCCTCAGCGCCTGGCGCCGACTGCCCGAGTTCCGCGGCCGCGCGGCCTTCGGCACCTGGATGTACCGCATCGTCACCAACCGCTGCCTGAACATGCTCCGCGCCCGCAGACCCGTGGCGCCCCTGGAGTCGGCGGGTGACATTCCGGCGCCCGAGTACGCCAGTTCACCGGCCCGGATCGCGGAGGCCCGCGACGCCGTGCGTGAACTGCGGGACGCCCTCGACCTGTTGTCGGCGGAACAACGCGCCTGCTGGGTGCTGCGAGAACTGGACGGCAGGTCCTACGAATTCATCGCGGAAGCGGTCGGCATCAGCCAGGAGGCTGTCCGTGCCCGGGTGTTCCGCGCCCGACGCTGTCTGACACAAGCACTGGGGGCCTGGCGATGAGCGCTCACACCAATCCGCCCGACCGCGCCGACGGGCACGAACAGCTGGCCTGCGGGCGCTTGCTGGCCCAGGTCTGGGACGGCTGGGAGCAGCAGGCCGACGATCCGCACGTACACCGGTGCCCGCACTGCCGGCAGGCCGTGCGCGACCTCGAACAGCTGGAAACCGCCGTACGGGGTCTCCGCGACGACGGCGGGGACGCGAGCGGCGACGACGTGACCTCGCTGACCCGGCGCGTCATGGACGTGGTCCGCCTCGAACTGCGCCCCGGCAGACCCCTGCCCCTGGGCGACCCCGGCGAAGACCTGTGGATCATGGAGGCGGTCGCCGCCCGCACCCTGCGCGCGGCGGCCGAGACGGTGCCCGGAGCCCGGGCCGGCTCCTGCCGCCTGGTCCCCGCCCCCGCCGTCGGCGCCGGGGACGAGGTCTGCCTCGATGTCCACGCCCCCGTCGGCGCCGACCTCCAGGACCTCGCCGACCAGGTGCGCCGACGGGTGGCGGAGGCCGCGGAACGCGAGCTGGGCATGCCCGTGGCGGCGATCCACATCCGGGTCACCGACCTCGTCGACCCTCCCGCCGACAGCCAGGAAGGCCGTCCCCGATGACCCAGGACCTCGCGCTCGCCGCTCTCACCGAGGAGATCGCCCGGGCGGTGCGGGAAGTGCCGGGGGTGGCCTTCCTCAAACCGGCGCTCACCGGACTGCTGCACTCGGCGGCCTCCCGGACGCCGCAACCGGCCGCGCCCCTCGCCCGGGCCGGGGTGCGGGTGATCCGCCCCAGTGGCGCCGAACCCTGGGACGTCGACGTCCGCCTCGTGGCGTTGCGGCACGCCCGCGCGGTGGATGTCGCCCGGGCCGCTCGCCGTGCCGTCGAGGCCCGTATGACGGCACTGGTCCCGGCGCAGGAGACGCCTGCCCGGGTCTCCGTGACCGTCACCGGCCTGGTCTGACGCCGTGCGCGGACACGTCGGCACGGGCCGGCCCCACCGCGGGCGGCCGCCCGCCCCCTGCTCAGATCTGCGGCGCGTTCAGGGCCGTGTCGACGGTGGGGTGGAAGGTGAAGACCTGGTCGAGGCCGACGATGCGGAACACGCGGAGCAGGTCCTCGTTCAGCCCGGCCACGGACAGCGGGCAGCCGGCGGTCTGGGCGCGCTGGTAGGCGTGGATCAGGACGGTGATGCCGGTCGAGTCGCAGTACGTGAGACCGGTCAGGTCCATGACCACGGGACGGTCCGCGGCGAACGGCGCGTCCTGGATCGCGTGCGTCAGCTGGGGAGCGGTGTGGTAGTCGAGTTCACCGGTGGCGGACAGAACGGTGGCGCCCGTGGGGTGCGTGTGACATGTGACGGTCAGAGTACGGTCGGTCACCGGTTTCTCCTGTGTGGGGGGAGTCGTGGGGCTGTCGAGGGCGGACGGGAGGTGTACGGCCATGTCGTCGCTTGTACCGGTGCCCAGTCAGGCGGGAAATCCGCCCACGATGTGTGGTTCGTCTGCCCGCTTTCCGGTCCCGTCCGTTCCACGGCACCGGACGCCGGCTCGGACCGGGCGCACAGTGGGCCGCGGCCGGGTCGCGTCGGGAGGCGGAAGGCGCCGCGTGTCACCGTCATCCCCGTCTCCCGCCGTGTCTCCCGGCGCAGTCCCGCGCCTGTGTTCCAGCTGGCTGATTATTGTACGGAGATCCCGGACATGTGGTCTGGGCCGGGCCGCCCCACCAGCGGCGAGGCCCGCCGTACGTCATGACAGTGAGGCAGAAAGGGCTTCCAGTGTCGCGTTCCGACCACCCCGAGCACGAGCCGCCCGGCGCCACGGGCGTCGACGTGTTCGCCGCCGACGACGCGGTGGGCCGCGACCTGGCCGTGGTCGACTGGGCGTCCACCCCGCTCGGCGCGCCCGGTGGCTGGCCGCAGAGTCTGCGGACGGCGGTCAGCATCCTGCTGTCGTCGAAGTTCTCGATGTGGATGGCGTGGGGCGACGAGCTGACGTTCTTCTGCAACGACGCCTACCGCCGCGACACCCTGGGCCGCAAGTACCCGTGGGCGCTGGGCCGGCCGGCCGGCGAGGTGTGGGCCGAGATCTGGCAGGACATCGGGCCCCGCATCGACCGGGTGCTGGCCACCGGGAAGGCGACCTGGGACGAGGCGCTGCTGCTGTTCCTGGAACGCTCCGGCTACACCGAGGAGTCGTACCACACGTTCTCCTACAGCCCGCTGCGCGACGACGACGGCACGGTCGTGGGCATGCTGTGCGTGGTCAGCGAGGAGACCGAGCGGGTCATCGGCGAGCGGCGCATGGCCACCCTGCGCGACCTGGGCTCGGACCCCAGCGTGGTGCGCACCGAGCAGGAGATGCTGGCCTTCGCCGACCGCCAGCTCGGCGGCAACCTCAAGGACCTGCCGTTCACGCTGACCTACCTCCTCCAGGACGACGGCAGCGCCCGGCTGGCCGGTGCCACCGGCATCCCGGCCGGACACCCGGCCGCCCCCCGGACGCTGCCCACCGGCGGCGACGACCTCGTGTGGCCGGCCGGGGCCCTGGCCCGCGGCGAATCCGCCCTGGTCGAACTCGACGGGCCGGCCTTCGCGGATCTGCCCTGCGGGGACTGGCCCCGGCCGCCCACGCGGGCACTGGCCGTGCCGCTGCTCCAACAGGGAGACACGCCCTACGGGTTCATGGTGGCCGGGCTGAACCGCTACCGGGCCCTGGACGAGGGCTACCGAGGGTTCGTCGACCTCGCCGCCGGGCATGTCGCCTCCGGCATCGCCAGCGCCCGCAGCTACCAGCACCAGCAGCGGCGTGCGGAGGAACTGGCCGAGCTGGACCGCGCCAAAACCCTCTTCTTCTCCAACATCAGCCACGAGTTCCGCACCCCCCTGACCCTGATCAGCGGGCCGGTGCAGGAACTGCGCGCCCGCTTCACCGACGCCGACGACCAGGTCCGCGAGGAACTGGAGGTCATCCATCACAACGCGCTGAGGCTGGGGAAGCTGGTCAACACCCTGCTGGACTTCTCCCGCATCGAGGCCGGCCGGATGCAGGCCAGCTACGAGCCCGTCGACCTCGACGCGGCCACCGCCGAACTCGCCAGCGTCTTCCGCTCCGCCGTCGACCGGGCGGGTCTCTCCTTCGCCGTCGACTGCCGGCCGCTGCGCGCCCCGGTGTACGTCGACCGCGGCATGTGGGAGAAGGTGATCCTCAACCTGCTCAGCAACGCCCTGAAGTTCACCTTCGAGGGTGAGATCGGCGTCACCGTGGGCGAGGAGCGCGGCCAGGCGGTGGTCACCGTCACCGACACCGGCATCGGCGTCCCCGCCCAGGAGATGCCGCGCCTGTTCGAACGGTTCCACCGCATCACCGGCGCCCGCGCCCGCTCCCACGAGGGCAGCGGCATCGGTCTCGCTCTGGTCAAGGAGCTCGTCGGCCTGCACGGCGGCACCATCACCGCCGACAGCGTCGAGGGCCACGGCACCCGGTTCACCATCCGGCTGCCGTACGGCACCGCCCACCTGCCGGCCGACGCCGTCGCGCCCGCCGGCGGCCGGAGCGCCACCGCCACCGCCGCCGCCCCCTACGTGCAGGAGGCGATGCAATGGCTGCCCGACGACCACACGGCCGAGACGTCCGGCGGGCGCGTCGACACCGCGGACCAGGACAGCGCCGCCCGGCCGGCCCCTCCGGCCACCGCGGCACGACTGCTGATCGCCGACGACAACGCCGACATGCGTGAGTACCTCGCCCGCATCCTGCGCGGCGCCGGATACCACGTCGACGCCGTCACCGACGGCCGGCAGGCCCTGGACTTCGTCCGCGCCCAGGCGCCCGACCTCGTCGTCAGCGACGTCATGATGCCCCGCATGGACGGTCTGGCCCTGGTCGCGGCCCTGCGGTCCGACCCGCGCACCGGGGCCCTGCCCGTCCTGCTCCTGTCCGCCCGGGCAGGCCAGGAGGCGTCCATCGAGGGACTGGAGGCCGGCGCCGACGACTACCTCGTCAAACCCTTCGCCGCGGCCGACCTGCTCGCCCGGGTGCGGGCCAACCTCGAACTGGCCCGCCTGCGCACCCATCACATCCGCTGGCGCACCGCCCTGGTGGACTCCCTCCAGGAAGCCTTCTTCGTCTGCGACGAGACCGGCGCCGTCATCGAGATCAACGCCGCGTTCACCGACATCCTCGGCTACGGCCCCGAAAATCTCCCCTACACCGCGACCCACCCCTGGTGGCCGGACGCGGCGACGGATCCCGACGCGCACCGGCAGGCCGCCGACGCCTTCGGCACGCTGCTCGGCGCCAACCAGGGCAATTACACCATCCCCGTCACCCACCGCGACGGGCACCGCCTGTGGGTGACCGCCACCTTCAACCACGCCCGGGACCCGGACTCCGGCCGGCGCATGATCGTGGGAACGTTCCGTGACGTCACCGCGGAGCACTACGCCCTGCAGCGGGACATCGCCCTCGCCGCGCTGAGCACCCGGCTGTCCCAGGCCGCCAGCCTGCCCGACGCCCTCTTGGGCGCCCTGCGCGAGCTGAAGGACCTCTGGCGCGCCGACTGCGTGGTGGCCGCGGTCTTCGAGCCGGGAAGCGATCCCGGGGTCACCGCCACCGACCCGTCGCTGACCTGGGACAACCTCTCCGACGAGCGGCGCCGGGCCCTGGACGGCCTGCGGCGGCGGCCCACCCTCACCCCCGTCGCCGACCCCGGCGGGGCGGGCATCCTGCTGGAACACCCCGGGGGCCCGCTGGCCCTGCGGATCGAACTGGGCGGCAGGCGGCCCTTCACCAGTGAGGACAACCTCCTGCTGTCCCTGCTGGCGGGACATCTCGCCCAAGGGCTGACCCGCACCCACCAGATCGACCAGCAGCGCCAGACCGCCCTCGCCCTGCAACGCGCCATCCTCGGCCCGTCGCTGCTGCCCGAGGGCTTCGCCGTCCGCTACGAACCCGCCACCCAGCCGCTGGAGGTCGGCGGTGACTGGTACGACATCGTCACCCTGCCCGACGGCCGGATCGGCATCGTCGTCGGCGACTGCGTCGGGCGCGGCCTGAAGGCCGCCACCGTCATGGGCCAACTGCGCAGCGCCTGCCGCGCACTGCTCCTCCAGGACGCCGACCCCGCCCGTACGCTCATGGCCCTGGACCACTTCGCCGCCGGGGTCCCCGGTGCCCTGTGCACCACCGTCTTCTGCGGCGTCCTCGACCCCACCACCGGTCATCTGGCCTACTCCAGCGCCGGACATCCGCCCGGCATCCTCACCCACCCCGACGGCACCACCCAACTGCTGGAGGACGGCCGCTCCCTGCCTCTGGCCGTGCGCCCCGGCAGGGACCGCCCCCAGGGCAAGTGCGCCGTACCCGCCCGCGCCACGCTCCTGCTCTACACCGACGGTCTCGTCGAACGCCGCCGCCAGCCCCTGTACACCGGCATCGAGCAGGCGAGCGGAGCCGTCGTGGCCGGCCGTGACACCCCCCTCGACGAACTCGCCACCGACCTCATGAACCGACTGGCACCGGCCGACGGCTACGACGACGACGTCGCCTTCCTCCTCTACCGGTACCCGGCGCCCCTGGGGATCAGTTTCGCGGCCGAGTCGTCGCAGCTCGCCCCCGTCCGCAAGAACCTGCGCAGCTGGCTCGACCAGTGCGGCCTGCCCCCGCGCACCGTCCAGAACGTCCTGGTCGCCGCGGGGGAGGCCTGCGCCAACGCCATCGAGCACGGTCACCGGCACGCCCCCGGCGACACCATCCACCTGCGGGCCGAGGCCTTCGTCGACAACCTGCGGCTGACCGTCACCGACACGGGCCGCTGGAAGACCCCGAAGCCCGGGGCCGACACCCATCGCGGCCGGGGGCTCGCCCTCATGCGCGCCATGATGCAGCAGGTCACCGTCACGCCCGGCCCGGCCGGCACCACCGTCGCCATGCTCACGAGGATCACCCGATGACGACTCCCCTCACGCTCACTCCCGGCCGACGGTCCGACGGCAAGCAGCTGTTGACCGCCGCGGGTGAGATCGACATGAGCAACACCGAGGCCCTCGCCGACGCCCTCACCGGCATCACCGGCAGGGTGGTAGTCGACCTCACCGGCGTCGACTACCTCGACAGCGCCGGCCTCGCCGTCCTGTTCGCCCAGGCCGACCGCATCGAACTCATCGCCGGCCCCGTGCTGGAGCCCGTCCTGAAGTTCTCCGGCCTGGCCGACCTCGTCCCCGTCCACGTGTCCGGGCCCGGTGCCGCCTCGCCGTGATCCCGGGCGGCCGGCGGCGTTCCGCGCCGGCTCAGGTCTCGTACAGCGGCGTCCACTGCGTCGCGGCGACGCTGTCGCGCAGCTCGCTCTCCGTCGCCTTCGGCGCGACCTCCTCCTCGACGGCCACGAGTGCGGCGGCCAGCGCGATCTCCCGGGCGGCCTCCCGCATCCCGCTCAGCGGGGGCAGCAGCGGTACGGGCCCCGCGTGCCCGCTCGCCGCCCGGACCGCGCACCGGGCGACGGCCCGGGCGGCGGCGACCAGCATGCGGTCGGTGACCCGGGTGGCCCGGCTCGCCGTCACGGCGAGCCCCATGGCCGGGAAGACGTACACGTTGTTGGCCTGGGCCACCGGCACCTCCCGCCCGTCCACGGTGACCGGCGGGAACGGCGAGCCGGTGGCGATCAGCGCCCGTCCCGAGGTCCAGCGGACGAGGTCCGCGGGGTCGGCCTCGGCGTGCGAGGTCGGGTTGGAGAGCGGGAAGACGACGGGCCGTTCGCAGCTGGAGGCCATCTGCCGGACGATCTCCTCGGTGAACGCGCCCCGGGCCGTCGACAGGCCGACGAGGGCGGTCGGCTCCACGCGGCGCACCACCTCGGCCAGCCCCCTGCCGTCCCAGTCGGCGCTCTCCTCGTCCTCGCGGGCGTAGACCCGCTGTTCGTCCGTGAGGTCGGTGCGGGAGCGCGTCAGCAGACCGTCGACGTCGACGATCCAGAAGCGGGCCGCGGCCTCCGCCTCCGGCAGTCCTTCCTCGACCATGGCGGTGCGGATCATGTCGGCGACCCCGATGGCGGCCGAGCCCGCGCCGAGGAACACCAGACGTTGTTTCGTCAGAGGGGTGCCGGCCACGTCGGCGGCGGTGGACAGGGCGCCGAGCGCGACGGCCGCCGTTCCCTGGATGTCGTCGTTGAAGGTGAGCAGCCGGTCCCGGTAGCGGGTGAGGATGGGGCGGGCGTGGACGGTGGCGAAGTCCTCCCACTGCAGCAGCGTCCCGGGCAGTTCGCTCTCCACCGCGGAGACGAACGCCTCCACCATCTCGTCGTACTGCGCGCCGGTCAGCCGGTGTTCGCGCCGGCCGAGGTAGCGCGGATTGCCGAGCAGTTCCTCGTTGTCGGTGCCCACGTCGAGCAGTACGGGCAGGGTGCGGGCCGGACGGATGCCGCCGATCGCGGTGTAGAGGCTGAGCTTGCCGATGGGGATGCCCATGCCGCCGACGCCCTGGTCGCCGAGGCCGAGGATGCGCTGTCCGTCGGTGACGACGAGGACGTCGACGTGGCCGTCCCGGTGCGGGCGGTTGCGCAGGATCTCATCGAAGCGGTGCCGGTCCTCCCAGGTCAGGAACAGCCCGCGGGGCCGCCGGTAGATCTCGCTGAAACGCCGGCAGGCCTCTCCTACCGTGGGGGTGTAGACCACGGGAAGCAGTTCCTCCAGATGCCGGGTCACCAGGCGGTAGAAGAGGACCTCGTTGGTGTCCTGCAACTGGCGCAGGTAGATGTGCTGGTTGAGCGGCTTGTCGTAGCCGTGGAACGCCTCGTAGGCGCGGGCCACCTGCTCGTCCAGACTCTCCACGGCGGGCGGCAGCAGCCCGTCCAGACCGAGCTCGGCGCGCTCACGCCGGCTGAAGGCGGTGCCCTTGTTGAGCAGCGGGTCGGCGAGGATCGTGGCGCCGTGGCTCGTGGTGGGTTCGGGGCGGTGGCTCATCGAGTGGTCCCAGGTGTGCTCGCGGGCGGCAGGGGCAGGGCGTGCGGGTGTCCCCGGACGCCGTTCGGAGACCTGTTCCGGGGTCACCGGAAAGACTGTTCTCAGGGTCACCGGAAAGGAACCCCCGCGCACCTGCGATCCGGGCCCCCGCCGCCGCGTGATCGGGCGCTCAGCCGGTGGCGGGGCCGAACCACCGGGGCAGCCGGTCGAGCAGGTCCCGCTGATCCTCGCCGACCCACGCCACGTGACCGTCCGGGCGCAGCAGTAGCGCGGGCGGATCGAGTTCCTCGCTGACGTCGACGACGTGGTCGACCCGGTCCGCCCAGCCCGCCACCGAGAGCCGGCCGGTCTGGTCGAGCAGCAGTCCGCGGCCGGCGTGCATCAGACCGTAGAGGCGGCCCCGCTTCATTGCCACGTCCCGCAGTCGCCGGCCGAGCAACTCGTGCCCCTCGCCGAAGTCGTAGCGGACCCCGATCGCGGTGACCTTCTCGATCAGATGGCGGGTGACCTCCTCGAAGTCCATCAGCTCCGACAGGATGCGGCGCACGGCCCTGGGGCCGGGCTCCTCGGACAGCAGTTCGCCCTGCGCGCGGGTGGAGTCCAGGACGGCGGCGGCCACCGGACGCCGTTCGGTCTCGTAGCTGTCGAGCAGTCCCTCCGGGGCCCGGCCGCCCACCTCGGCGGCGAGTTTCCAGCCGAGGTTGAACGCGTCCTGCACACCGAGGTTGAGGCCCTGCCCGCCCAGCGGCGGGTGGACGTGCGCCGCGTCGCCGGCCAGCAGCACCCGGCCCACCCGGTAGCGCTCGGCCAGCCGGGTGGCGTCACCGAAGCGGGAGAGGAAGCGCGGCGAGTGCACGCCGAGGTCGGTGCCGGCGAGCTCCCGCACCCGTCGGGTGAACTCCTCCAGGGTCGGCGCGGTCGAGCGGTCCTGGGCGAGATCCGGGGTGCGCACCACGAAGCGGTACACCCCGTCCTCGTGCGGTGCGGGGCCGAACCGCAGGTCGATCGTGGGGAGTCGGGCAGCCACGGCCTGCATCCTCTCCGGCGTGACACTCACCTCCGCCTCGCCCAGCAGCCACTCGGCCCGGGCGGCCTCACCGGGGAAACCGACGCCGAGCAGCTTGCGGACCGCGCTGCGGCCGCCGTCGCAGCCCACGAGGTGGCGGGCGCGCAGCCGGGTGCCGTCTTGCAGTTCGGCGTCCACCCCTTCCTCGTCCTGGCTCAGCCCGACCAGCGCGCGACCGCGCCGGAGGCCGGCGCCGAGCTCGGTGGCGTGCTCGGTCAGCAGGTGCTCGACGGCGGTCTGCGGGATGCCGAGGAGGTACGCGTGGGCGGAGTCCATCCGTTCCGGAGCCGGCTTGACGATGCCGGCGAAGGTACTGCGGAGCGGGTACCGCCGGCCCCGTGCGAGGAACCGCTCCAGCAGGCCGCGCTGGTCCATCACCTCGATGCTGCGCACGTGGAGACCGAGCGCGCGGACCTGCGTGGTCGGCTCGGTCTCCTTCTCCAGCACGAGCACGTTCACGCCGTTCAGCCGCAGCTCGGCGGCAAGCATCAGTCCGGTCGGTCCGCCGCCGACCACGATGACGTCGATCATTGATCCCCCTTGGAGCGAGACACCCAGAAGATGACAGACATGGATGGTCTGCGCGAACCCCTGTTTTCCGCAGGATGCGGTGTCGACGGGAGATTCTGCGGCAGACCGGGGGCCTTGTGGCAAGACCCCCGGTGCGCTATATGTTGGATGTGGCAAGGAGAGCGTGACCTTCTTGCCTTTCCTTGTGCCCCTGCTCCGTGGACGGGGCGGCAGCCGTACGGCGTGAGGTGCCGACTTCCCCAGGCGGCAACGGAGTTCGCGGTGAACCGGCGTCCGGCGCGGCCGGGTCAGGCGCCGCCGGCGCGGACCAGCCCTGCTCTGCCGGCCCGGAAGGTCGGGCGGATCGCTTCGGCCCGGTCATTCCGGGCGCGGGACGACCAGCGGTCCCCGTCGCCCGAGCGCCCACACCAGGAGGCCGAAGCCGCTGAGGACCATGCCGGCGATCATCACGGCCGTCCAGCCGCCCGCCGTCCACAGCAGCGAGGCGGCGGCCGAACCCGCCGCGCCGCCAAGGAAGTTGCCGGTGACGAACGCCGTGTTGAGCCTGCTGCGCGCCTCACCGGACACGGCGAACATCCGCGCCTGGTTGAGCAGGTTGACACCCTGGACGGCGATGTCGATCAGGATGATCACGACCACGACGAGCACCACGGACTGGCCGGCGAACGCGGCCAGGACGAACGCCGCCAGCGCCAGCGCCCAGGCGATTCCCGTCGCGGGCAGGGACAGTCCACGGTCGTGCAGGCGGCCGGCCCGCTGGGCGGCGAGGGCACCCGCCACGCCCGCGAGCCCGAAGAGCCCGATCTCGGTCACCGAGTAGCTGAAGGGCGGGGCGCTGAGGAGGAAGGTCAGCGCCGTCCAGAACATCGTGAAGGCGCCGAACGCCGTGGCTCCGAGCACCAGGGTCCAGCGCACGGTGCGTTCGCGCCGCACGACCGTCCCGACGGAGGCGATGAGGGCCCGGTAGGGCATGCGGGCCTTCGGGGGGAGGGTGGGGATCGCCCGGTACAGCAGCGCCGCGAACAGGACCGCGGCTGCGGCCGCCACCACGTAGAGGGTGCGCCACCCGGCGGCGCCGGCGATCAGGCCGCTGATGGTCCGGGACACCAGGATGCCGGTGAGGATGCCGGACACCACGGTCCCGACCACGCTGCCGCGGTTGTCGTCGTCGGCCAGGTCGCCGGCGAGCGGAGCGAGGAGCTGCCCGGAGACGGTCGTCGCGCCCAGCACGGTGAGGGTGACCAGCAGGATCCCGAACGACGGCGCCAGCGCGCACAACAGCAGAGCGACGGCCGAGCCCAGCAGCATCAGCGGAATGAGTGCGCGCCGGTCGCGTACGTCACCGAGCGGCACGATGAGCAGGATGCCCACCGCGTAGCCGAGTTGGGTGGCTGTGACGAGCCATCCCGCGGCGGCGGTGGAGGCGTGCAGGTCCCGGGCGATGAAGTCGAGCAGCGGCTGCGCCCAGTACAGGTTCCCGACGGCGGCGCCGCCCGCCACGGCGAACAGGAAGGTCAGGCCGCGCGTCATGACCGTGCGGCGCGCGGTGGGCGGGGTCAGGGGGTCGGCATCGGTCGCGGTCGGCGCTGACGCCGGCCTGTCCGGTGTGGTGGCCACAGATGTTTCTCCAGTGGGCGCGTCCTGGTCGGGAGTCAGCTCCCCGCACGGCGGGCCTTGAGGAGATCACCCGGCTCGTTCGGGTGCGGGTCGCTCGTCATGATCTCCAGCGTGGCACACCTGGCCGGAGTTGTGAGGGGGAGGGATTCTTCCCCGCCTCCCGAGGTTCACCGGTGGCGGGGACGTGTGCGCCGGGCTCCCCTCGTCCGTTCGGGGCGGGAAGCGGGGAGCCCGGCGGGGTGGTTCAGGCTGTGCCCTGCAACCGCCAGATCTGGTTCTTCTTGGTGGTGAGCACGCTCGCCAAGTCGCAGGTCCACTGGTGGATCAGCGCCCGCGGCTGGAGGGAGACGTCGGAGACGTCGACGCACTTGCCGCTGTGCACGGCGACGAGTTGGCGGTCGTGGCTGTTGCCGAGCGCGGTGACGGGGGTGAGGGTGAACATCTGGTTGGTGTGGCCGTTGCAGGTGTACTGGTCGACGGCGGCTCCGTCGGCCACCGAGGCGCCCGAGACGTCCAGGCACTTGCCGCTGAGCTCATCGACGACGGTGTAGGTGTTCGTCCGGCCCGTGACCGGCTTGAGGTCGAGCATCTGCTGGCGGCCGCCCTCGCAGTAGTACTGCTGGTACTGCGTGCCGTTGGCCGTGCTGAGGTCCGTGTCGTCCAGGCACTGCCCGCTGTTCTGGCTGACGGCGACGGTGGAGACGGTGGTGTTCGACGGCGGCAGGAGGGTGACGGTGTAGCCGTCCTTGGCGTTGGTCCACGGGAGTGTCAGCGAGGCGGCGTTGCCGCTGACGGTCAGGGCGGAGTCGGAGACCGTCTCCGGGCCGGTCACCGCGCGGCCGTTGTCGTAGGGGACGCGCTGAACCACCGCGCGGACCTTGCCGCCCTCCACCACCGCGGTGGTGTCGAGACCGGTGAGGTGGACGGTGACCGTGCCGGTGTTGCCGTTGCTGCCGAGCAGTACCTTGGCGTTCTTGGCGGTGTTGTCCTTCGTCGCCAGGCCGTCGGTGCCCGTGCCGGGGACGAGGTTGACGATGTTGCCCGTCTGCGAGCCGTAGTAGCGGTACATGAACCACTCGCCGAGCGGCAGGTACTTTCCGGCGCTGTTCCTGGTGAGCAGGTTGGCCTCGTTGTCGTGCAGGCCGGTGCCGGAGGCCCAGTTGCCCCGCAGACCGTCGGCGCCGGCGCGCTCCAGGCGGCCGATGAACCAGGCGCCGCCGCCCGGCGACTGCATGGAGGCAGTGGCGTACTCGTTGATCTGGTAGGCGCGCGTGCGGGTCAGGCCGGCCGCGGCGAGGGTCGAGTCGGCGCGGCCGGCGTCCACGACCGGGTCGCCCGGCTCGTCGTGCCAGCTGTAGATGTCGGGGGCGACGTTGTTCGCCTTGACGTACGACAGGTAGGTCGTCCACCAGGTGTTGGCGGCGTTGGGCTGGCCGGCGATGCTGGGGCCGACGATCAGCTGGTCGGGGAAGGCGGCGCGGACACGGGCGTAGAAGCGCGACCACATCTGGAGGTACTGCGCCTGGGACGGTTTCCAGAAGCCGCTGCCGTCGGGTTCGTTCCACAGGTCCCACTGGACGGTCATGTCGTTGGCGCGTACGTCGCCGATGAGCTGGGTGACGAAGGAGTCGAACTGCGTCCAGTCACCGTTGTCGCCGGGCCAGCCCTGCGTGGTGGTGCCGTCGGCGCCCCACAGGTCGTGCGGCAGCAGGACGAAGGTGCCGCCGAGGGCCGCGGTGCGCCGGTACTGGGCGAGGGTGGAGTTCCAGCGGGTCCGGTAGTCGGCGAGGCTGGTGGCGTAGCCCCCGTTGTTGAGCTGGGCACCGCCGGCCCGCATGAAGTGCCACTTGATGTCCGTGAGGAAGTGGTCCTGCGGGAGTGAGCCGTCCGGCGTCATCCCGTAGATCATGCCGGACGCGTGGTAGGTGGGGGCGCCGCCGGCGGTGGAGAAGTCCACGGTGACGCCGGTGTCGGCCGCGTGCGACGCGGTGGCCGGCAGCAGGCTCGCCGCCAGGCAGGCCAGGAGCACGGCGACGGTGGACGCGAAGCGGCGCCGCCGGTGACCGGTGGCGGTGGACGACGGGTGTGGTGAGGGCAGGTGCATGGGCTCTCTTCCAGTCGTACGGGGGTGGCCCCGGGCGGGTGACGGCCCGGGGAGGAGCGGATGCGAGGTGTCGTGGGGCCTGGGGGTGGTGCACGAGGACTGCGGCGGTGTCGAGCGGTGAGTGGCGGGCGCCGTGCCGTCGATCCCGTCGAACCGGTTCGCCTGCTTGCCGTGGTCTCTCCTGGCGGTCACCTGGAGGAAAGGATGTCGGTGAGGAGCTGACGGACAAGAACCGCGTCGTTCATCGAACCGGTTCGCTGCGGCGGAAGCTAGCACTACGGGAAACGGGCCAGCAATACCCGTGACACAGCCAGGCATCCACGACTCTTCGCCCCAGGCGGCCCCCGGTGCGAGTGGAATCCCGGTCCCACGAACCGTGTCCGGGGCATTGACAGGCGCGTCGGCGGGCTCCTACCTTCCCCTCACGCGAACCGGTTCGACGATCGGTGCGCCCCTCCCGTTCCTCCCACCCACCCGACGGCCATGAACGGCCACCGCCTGTGCCGGGCGGCAGTCCCCGCCGGTCCGACGAAGGAGCCTCGTGAACATCGGTGAGATCGCCCGGCGGGCCGGTGTCTCGCGGAGCACCGTGTCGTACGCGCTGAGCGGCAAGCGCTCGGTGTCGGACGACACCCGGCAGAAGATCCAGCGGGTCATCGACGAGCTGGGCTACCGCCCCAACGCCAGCGCCCGCGCCCTGGCCAACGGCCGCACCAGCACCATCGGCCTGGTCTTCCCGCCGGCCGGCAACCACTACACCGGTATGCAACTGGACTTCATCGGCAGCGTGGTGGAGGCGGCGGCCGCCTACGACTACGACGTCCTGCTGTCGCCGAGCGGAGTGGACAGCGACCGCTCCTTCCAGCGGCTGCTGGCCGAGCGCCGGGTCGACGGCGCCATCCTGATGGAGATCCGGCTCGAGGACGACCGTGTCGACCACCTCGGGCAGGCCGGCTTCCCCGCCGTCTGCATCGGCCGCACCGCGCGCGCCGAGGGCGAGTGGTGGGTCGGCCTGGACCACACCGCGCTGGCGGCCGCGTGCGTGCACCACCTCGCCGACCTGGGCCACCGCAGGATCGCCTTCGTCAACAGGCCCGAACGCCTGGTGCGCGCCGGCTACGAGTCGGCCCACCGGGGGCTGGACGGCTTCACCAAGGCGGCGGCGGAGCGCGGACTGACCGTCACCACGTACTGCTGCGGAGACGACCCCGCGTCGGGGCAGGCGTGCCTGGAGCAGATCCTGCACGACGACCCGGCCACCACCGCACTCGTCACCCTCAACGAAGCCGCGCTGGGCGGGCTCTACCGCGGGCTCTCCGCGGCGGGCCGCCATGTCCCGCGCGACTTCTCCGTCACCGGCGTCGTGGCCGGACGGTGGGCGGAGACGGTGACCCCGCAGCTCACCGCCGCCGACGTGCCGGCGGAGCGGATGGGCCGCCTCGCCGTCGAACTCCTCGTCGAGCGACTCGACCACCCCGACGCGCCGCCCCGGCACCACCTGCTCGCCCCGCCGATCTCCCTCCGCGCCAGCACGGGCCCCGCCCACCCCACCGGAGAAGCGGGCTCCAGCACGACCGCCTGACCGACCCCGGCCCCTGCCCTCTCCTCAGGGGAAGCAGGCGCCCGACCCACCGTCCTCTCCCCAGCTGTCCCTCAACCGGCCGCGCCGCGTCTTCCCGACGGCCCCGCGAGCCGCACATTCGGCATGCCCGCGCACGAGACCACCGAGGACCACACCATGACCGGAACCACCGGGCTGCGCATCACCGCCGCCGCCCTCGCCGCCCTCGCCGTCGCCACCGGCACCACCGCCTGCTCGTCCGGCGGCAGCACCTCCGCGCAGGACGGCGACAGCGGCACCTACACCGTCTGGGACCCCTACCCGCAGTTCGCCAAGGACTCCGCGTGGGTGAAGCTGCTCGACACATGCGGCGGCAAGGCCGGCGTCAAGGTCGAGCGCACCGCGTTCGACACCGGCGATCTGACGAACAAGGCCCTGCTGGCCGCCCAGCAGGGCAACTCCGCGGACGTGCTCATCGTCGACAACCCCGTCGTGTCGACGCTCGCCGAGGCGGGGGTTCTCACCTCGACCGCTGACAACAAGGTCGACACCTCCGACGTCGACCCCAACCTGCTCGCGGCCGGCACCTCGGGCGGGAAGGCGTACGGAACTCCCATCGGCGCCAACACGCTGGCCCTCTACTACAACAAGGCCGTCCTGAAGGCCGCCGGCGTGGACGCCACGTCGGTGAAGGACTGGGCGTCGCTGACCGCGGCGCTGGCGAAGGTCAGGGCGTCCGGCAAGAAGGGCATCACCTTCTCGGCGATCGGCACGGAGGAGGGCAGTTTCCAGTTCCTGCCCTGGTTCTGGGGATCGGGCGCGAAACTGACCCAACTCGACTCCTCCCAGGGCGTGTCGGCGCTGTCCCTGTGGACCGGCTGGCTGAAGAAGGGCTACGCGCCCAACTCGGTCATCAACAACACGCAGACCACCAGCTGGCAGGAGTTCGCGAGCGGTGACTACGCCTTCGCCGAGAACGGCACCTGGCAGCTCGCCAACGCCGGCAAGGCGGGCTTCGACTACGGCGTGCTGCCCGTCCCGGGCGTCGACGGGGGGAGCGCCGCGGCCCCGACCGGCGGCGAGTTCGTCACCCTCCCCGTGCAGAAGAACACCGCCCGCTACGCCACCTCGCAGAAGCTGGTGTCCTGCCTGACCAGCGCCGCGAACCTCTACGCCACCGACACCACCCTGTCCTACGTCGCACCCACCGGTGCCGTCCAGGACAAGCAGGTCGCGGCCGACGCCGAGCTGGGTCCCTGGGTGAAGGCGGTCAGGGCGGCCAAGGGGCGCACCAGCGACGACCTCGGCACCAAGTACCCCAGGATCTCCGAGCAGATGTGGAAGGCCGTCCAGACCGCGCTGAGCGGTTCACAGTCGCCCAAGGACGCGCTCACCGCCGCGCAGAATGCCGTGAACTGACGTACACGCAAAGGACGTTGATGAACCGCACGACGCATCCGACGGACCGCCGGCCCGTGCCCGACCGGGCCGGGGCGGCCCCCGCGGACCCGCCTGTGGGCCGCGGCGGGACACGGCCTCGCGCCCGCTCCCCGCAGTGGGCAGCCTGGGCCTTCCTCACGCCCGTCACGCTCTACCTGGTCCTCTTCTACGCCTATCCGCTCTACCGCAACCTCGACCTGAGCCTGCGCGACTACACCGTCCGCTCCTTCGTCCAGGGCGACGCGCCCTTCACCGGCCTCGCCAACTACCGCAAGGTCCTCGACGATCCGACCTTCGCCCCGGCCCTGCTGCACACCGCGGTGTTCACCGCCGTCTGCCTGGTCTTCCAGTACGCCCTCGGTCTGGCCCTCGCGGTCTTCTTCGACCAGCACTTCCGGCTCTCGGCCACCCTGCGGGCCCTGTTCCTGGTGCCGTGGCTGCTGCCACTGATCGTGTCCGCGTCCACCTGGTCGTGGATGCTCAACAGCGAGTCCGGCATCGTCAACGCGGTCCTGCACGCCGTCGGCATCGGTCCGGTGAACTGGCTGACCTCGCCTTCCTGGTCACTGGCCTCGGTGATCATCGCGAACATCTGGATCGGCGTCCCGTTCAACCTGGTGGTGCTGTACAGCGGTCTGCAGTCCGTCCCGGCGAGCCTCCACGAGGCGGCCGCCCTCGACGGGGCGAACGCCTGGCAGCGCTTCCGGCGCGTCACCTTCCCGCTGCTGCGCCCGGTCTCCGCCATCACCCTGCTGCTGGGCCTGGTCTACACGCTCAAGGTCTTCGACATCATCTGGATCATGACCAAGGGCGGCCCCGCCGACTCGTCCACCACCTTCGCCACCTGGTCCTACCGACTCGGCTTCGGCAACCTGCTGCCCGCCTTCGGCCTCGGCGCGGCCGTCGGCAACCTGCTCGTCGTCGCCGCCCTGGTCTTCGGCCTGGTGTATCTGCGGGTCCAGCGAAAGCAGGCACTGTCATGAACTCCCTGAACCCGGGCGGCCGCACCGGCTGGAAGACCGCACTCGCAGTGGTCCTGACCGCGGTCATGCTCTTCCCGGTCTACTGGATGCTGAACGTGTCCTTCACCCGCGACCAGGACATGCGCAGGAGTCCGCCCCACCTCTTTCCCGTGCACGGCACCCTGGCCGGCTACCGGGCGGTCCTCGACCAGCAACTGCCCTACCTCGCCACCAGCCTGGTTGTCGCGCTGGGCACGGTCGTGCTGACCGTGGCGGTGGCCGCACCGGCCGGCTACGCGCTGGCGAAGCTGCGCCCACGCGGCGGCGGCCTGCTCGGCTTCCTCCTCCTCGTGGCACAGATGATCCCCGGCATCATCATGGCGATGGGCTTCTACGCCGTCTACCTCAGCCTGGGACTGCTGCAGTCCGTACCCGGCCTGATCGTCGCCGACTCCACCCTGGCCGTCCCCTTCGCGGTGCTGATCTTCACCGCGTTCATGTCCGGCATCCCCGGAGAACTCCTCCAGGCCGCCACGGTCGACGGCGCCGGGGTCCTGCGCACCTTCTGGTCCGTCGTCCTGCCCACGAGCCGCAACGCCGTCGTCACGGTGTCCCTGTTCGCGTTCCTGTGGTCATGGTCCGACTTCGTCTTCGCGAGCACCCTCGCCGGCGGCGGCGCGCACGAGCCGATCACCCTCGGCATCTACCACTACATCGGCAACAACAACCAGGAGTGGAACGCCATCATGGCCACCGCCGTCGTGGCCTCGCTGCCCGCCGCGGTGATCCTCGTCCTCGCCCAGCGCTACGTCGCCGCCGGCGTGACCGCGGGAGCCGTGAAGGACTGAGCGCGCCCTCCCCGGCGAACCCGCCCACCCGCACGAGAGAAACGAGTAGCCGCACATGACCGCCGCCCCGACCGGCCCGGCCTTCTCCCTGCGCGACATCCCGTTCAGCACCCGGGGATCCTGGTTCGACCTGTCCCCGGTGCTGGGCCAGCACACGTACGCCGAGGACCTCCATCTGGTGTCCCACCAGAGCGGCATGCACCCGGTGCTGCGCCTCACCGCCCTCGACGCGGCGACGGGGGAGCGGGCCGCCACCCGCGTCGAGGCGACCCCCGCCGTCCTCGGCTGGGCCGGCGCGCACGGACGCATCCGCCTCGCCTACGCGTCGCCGCGCACCGTCCGCGTGCGGGGTGAGGGGATGGGCCTGCGCCTCACCGCGGCCGCCCGCACCCTGACGCCCTTCACCGGCACGTACTTCTTCCGCGACCCGGTGGACGGGTCGCACGTGTTCACCTCGTACGAGACGGGACGCCGCTACCGCGTCACCCGGCTGGCGGGCACGGTCGGCGGGGAGTCCGGCGACCAGGCCCTGGGCAGTGCCGAGCGCGGGATCACCGTCACCGCGGAACCCGGCGCGTCCTGGGAGATCGCCGTCGAGGAACTCGACAGCGCCCGCCGGCCCTACACGTCCTCGGCGACATTCGAGGAGATCGTCACGGCCGCGGAGCGCGCCTTCACCGCCTTCGCCGACGCCGTCGCTCCCTGGCGTTCACCCGCCACACCGGCCGCCGAACTCGCCGCCTACGTCCTGTGGTCGGCGACGGTCGACGCCGCCGGGTTCGTCACCCGGCCCGCGGTGCTCATGTCCAAGCACTGGATGGACAAGGTCTGGAGCTGGGACCACTGCTTCAACGCTCTCGCCCTGGCACCCGGGGACCCCGGCCTCGCCTGGGACCAGTTCGCGCTCCCCTTCGACCACCAGGACGAGACCGGCGCCCTTCCCGACTCGGTCACCCACTCCGAGGTCCTCCACAACTTCGTCAAGCCCCCCGTCCACGGCTGGACCCTCGGCCTGCTGCGACGACGCCTCCCCACCCCGCCCACCCACGCCGAACTGACCGAGACCTACGGCCGGCTCAGCCGCTGGACGGACTTCTGGCTCACCGCCCGACGCACCCCTGGCGCCGCCCTGCCGCACTACCAGCACGGCAACGACAGCGGCTGGGACAACGCCACCACCTTCGACCACGAGCGTCTCGTCGTCACCGCCGACCTGGCCGCGTTCCTCATCCTCCAACTGCACGAACTGGCCTGCCTCGCAGACGAGTTGGGCGCGGAGGACGAGGCCCTGTCCTGGCGGCGCGCGGCCGGTGCGACGCAGGACGCGATGCTCACCGAGCTGTGGACCGGGGAGTCGTTCGTGGCCCGTGGCGCCGCTACGGGGAACACCTGGGCCGGCGACAGCCTCCTCGACCTGATGCCGATCGTCCTCGGCGAGCACCTGCCCGAGGAGGTCGCCAAGACCCTCGCCGCCCGGATCGAGGCGCACCTGACGCCGTACGGACTGGCCACCGAGCTGCCAGGCTCCTCGCACTACCGGGCCGACGGCTACTGGCGCGGCCCCATCTGGGCTCCCGCCACGGTCCTCGTCGAGGACGGCCTGCGCCGCGCCGGACACGTCCGTCTCGCCGACGACGTCAGCGCCCGCTTCCGCGCCCTGTGCGAGACCCACGGGTTCGCGGAGAACTTCGACGCACTCACCGGTGCGGGCCTGCGCGACCGCGCCTACACCTGGACCGCCGCCGCCTACCTCCTGCTCGCCGAGGCCCACGAGCACCGGCGCGCGGCCACGGAGGAACCCCCGAGCTGACCCGCGACCACGCTCCTGACCGCGCGGGCCGGGCCGCCGGGGGCCCGATGCCGCCGACCGCGGGGAGACCGCGTCCATATCCCTCCGATTCTCGGTGACGGCGGAGAGACCCGAGGTACCCGGAGTCGCGGTCGCCCACCCCCGACGTGATCCTGGAACCCGCGGTACGAAGCCGCGCGGACCAGGTCGCCACCACCGGTGGCGCGGCCGACAACTCCACCACCTCCGCCCTACGACCGGCAGCGCGCAGGCCGCCGACCGGGCGCCCCCGGCCCACCCAAGGAGCGATCCATGCGGTACCGCACACTCGGCAGCTCGGACCTGGAAGTCTCGGAGATCTCCCTCGGGTCCTGGCTCACCTACTCCGGCGGCGTCGAAGCGGACGCGACCCGCGCCTGCACGGAGGCGGCGTTCGACGCGGGCATCACCTTCTTCGACACCGCCAACGTCTACGGACGGGGAGCCGCCGAGACGGCGTGGGGGGAGATCCTCTCGGCGCACCCGCGTGACTCCTACATCCTGGCCACCAAGGTGTGGGGACCGATGTCGGACGATCCGGCCGACCGCGGCCTGTCCCCGGCGCAGATCGCCAAGCAGATCGACGCGTCCCTGGCCCGCCTGCGGACCGACCACGTCGACCTGTACCAGGCACACCGCTTCGACCCCGACGTACCGGTCGAGGACACCGTCGAGGCGCTGCAGAAGGTCGTCGAGCAGGGCAAGGCCCGCTACCTCGGCTTCAGCGAGTGGACGCCGGAACAGATCCAGGCCGCCGTCGACCTCGCCGGCCCCGACCTGTTCGTGTCCTCCCAGCCGCAGTACTCCATGCTGTGGCGGGCCCCCGAGGCGGAGGTCTTCGGGCTGTGCGCGGCCAACGGCATCTCCCAGGTCGTCTGGTCGCCGCTCGCGCAGGGCGTCCTCACCGGCAAGTACAAGCCGGGGCAGCCCGTGCCCGAGGGCAGCCGCTTCGCCAGCGCGACGATGGCGGTGTCCAAGGACCTCGTCCACAGCGACGAGATCCTCGAAGCCGTCCAGCGGCTCGTCCCGGTCGCCGAGGAGGCCGGGATGAGCATGGCGACCCTGGCCCTCGCCTGGGTCCTGCGCCGGGGTGAGGTCGCCTCCGCGATCACCGGCGCCTCCCGGCCCGAGCAGGTGCACGCCAACGCCGCCGCCTCCGGCGTGGACCTGTCCGAGGACCTGCTGACGGCCGTCGACCAAGCCCTCGGGGAGGTGGCCGTCACCGGGCCGACCCTCGCCCCGCTGGCCCGGGAGGGTGTGAAGCACCGGTGACGCGCTCACCCCGCACAGCTCACGCGGGCCGCGTGACATCCACCGAGGGCGGTGCGGAATGAGTCCGGCCGGCACCGGGTTGATTCCTGACATGAGCGAAGTAGTGGTGGCGCGTGCGTACGGTGGTCCCGAGGTGCTGTCGGTGATCGACGCCCCTGTCCCGGATCCCGGACCTGGTGAGGTGCGTATCGCGGTCCGTGCGGCCGGCGTGAACCCCATCGACCACAAGCTGTACAGCGGTGCCTTCGGGACCGATCCGGCGAAGGTGCCGATGCGGCTCGGCTCCGAAGCGGCCGGCGTGGTGACCGCGGTGGGCGCCGCCGCCACCGGTCCCGCCGGTCCGGTCGCCGTCGGCGACGAGGTGATCGCCTATCCGGCGGCCGGCGCGTACGCGGCCGAACTCGTCGTCCCCGCCTCGTCGGTGCTGCCGAAGCCCGCGGCTCTGTCCTGGGAGCAGGCCGGCGGCCTGATGGTCGTCGGCGTCACCGCCGTGCACGTCCTCGAGGCCGTCGGCCTCGGCAAGGACGAGGTGGTGCTGATCCACGGAGCCGCCGGGGGCGTGGGCCTGCTGGCCGTGCAGCTCGCGGTGGCGCGCGGCGCCACCGTCCTGGGCACGGCGAGCCCGGCCAAGCACGACCTGCTGCGCGACCTGGGCGCGATCCCGATCGCGTACGGGCCCGGTCTGGCCGACCGAGTGCGGGAGGCCGCGCCGGAGGGCGTCCACGCGGCGGCCGACCTGGTGGGCACCGACGAAGCGGTGGACGTCTCGCTGGAACTGGTGGCGGATCGCTCGCGCATCGCCTCCATCGCCGCCTTCGCGCGCGGTGCCGGGGCCGGCATCAAACTCCTGGGTGGCGGGCCCGGCGCGGACCCCGGCACGGAGGTGCGCGCCGCCGCCCGTCCGCAGCTCACCGAGGCCGCCGAGGCGGGCCGGCTGCGCATCCTCGTCGCCGGCACCTATCCGCTCCGCGACGCCGCCGACGCCCACCGTCAGAGCCTGACCGGCCACACCACCGGCAAGATCGTCCTGGTCCCGTAACCCGGTCGCCGAGCACGACGGTCCGCGGCGAGCGTCCGCGAACCGGATCCGGCTGTGTCCCCTGTCCATGGGCGGGGGACACAGCCGTTCGTGCGCCGTACGGCCGCCTCGCCAGGTCCTGACAGCCCGGCCCGATCCGGACAGCTCCTAGGTGAGCGACCGGCTGTCGACGGCCAGGGCGTCGGGGTTCAGGTCCTCGACCAGGCGGTGGAGCAGACGGTGCAGGGTGTCCTTGTCGTCCGGTGAGAGCGGCGAGGTCGTCTCCCCTTCGACCCGGCCGGCGATCGACATGGAGTGCGCGGCCGCCGCGTGTCCCTCGGAGGTGGCGAACAGCCGCATGCTGCGGCGGCTCGTCGGATGCGCCTCGCGGCGCAGCAGGCCGCGCTCGACGAGCTGGTTCACCGCGGCCCCCATCGACTGGGCCGTGATGCCGGAGCGGCGCGCGATCTCCGCGGCGGACACTCCGGGCGTCCAGGTGACCTGCTGAAGGGCGTTGTGCTGTGCCAGCGTGAGTTCCTCCGCGCGCAGCGCCCGCTCCAGCCGCCCGGCGATGATCTGCGAGAACTGCCAGGCCAGGTATCCGGTGTTGGGGAACGCGGCGTCGGTCACGGTCGCATTCTACGAGAGGGCGTACGGCGGGGTCAGCCGGTGGCCGGGCGGCCCGGACCGCGGGCGTCGCGCCAGTAGAGCACGGCGCCGCAGACCAGGATCCAGGCCGCGAGGACGGCGACGCCGTAGGTGAGACCGTCGTTGCCGAAGTGGGACAGGCCCTGGACGGCCCGCACCCCGACGCCCACCGGGAGGATCTCGGAGAGCGGGTGGAGCCAGGCGGGCAGGTAGGCGGTGGGCAGCGTGCCGCCGCTCGTGCTGTTGCCGAAGGTCAGCAGGACCACGGCGGCCAGGGACATGCCGGCCCGGCCGAAGAGGCGCATGAACACCATGGTCGCGCTGCCGATGGCCGCGGCCATGAGCGCGATGACCCCTGCTATGCCGAGGAACGGCCCGGGCAGCGCCGAGAAGCCGAGACCGCCGGCCATCGTCGCGACGACGACGCCACCGAGGACGCTGAAGGCGGTCAGACTGGCCAGCCGCCACCGGTACTCGAGCCGGGGAGCCATCTGGTAGGTCATCAGGCCGAAGAGGAAGCCGGCCAGGACGATGCCGAACCCGGCGTAGAACACCGACATGCCGCGGGTGTCGCCCGCGGCGGCCGGCACGACGTCGCGCACGGTCAGCCGCTCGCCGCTCGCGTCGGCGACACCGGAGAAGGCGCCGGTGACCGTCGAGGTCACCGAGGGGCCGTTCGCACCCGCGTAGAGCAGCTGCGGGGACCCGCCGGAGCCGGTGACGTAGGCGGCGTAGACCCTGCGGTCCTCGACCGCGCGGCGGGCCGGGCCCACGCCGGCGTACCGCTTCACCTCGAAGCCGCCGGGCAGTCCGGACTCCAGCCCGGCGGAGACCTGTTCGGCCTGGCGGGTCGTGCCGACGACGGCTACGGGAAGGTCGTGCGGCCGGGGCGCGTGGAAGGCGGCCAGGAACACGCTGACGAAGATCGAGCCGATGACCAGCACGATCGCCACCGGCAGCAGAACCCCCTTCAGTCCGGTGGCGCCCGGTGGCTGTGGAGCGGAGTCCATCGCGTGGTGACGCGGTGCGGCGGAGGTGCTGGGTGGCGTGGACATGACTGAGGGCCTCAAGGTCGATCGTAAGGTGCCTTGCATTTATAGCATGTAAATATAAGGTGCCTTACTGTCACGCTCAGCCCGCCAGGTCGCGTACGTGGGGGACCACCCGGGTCAGCCGCACCACGCCCCACACGATGAGCCCGGCCCCGATCGCCTCCGGCAGCAGCCACCACCCCGTGCGGATGCTCTCGCCGAACAGGCTGACACCCAGCAGCAGGCTGACCGTCGCGTCGCCGATGGTCAGCGCCGGCTGCGAGGCGGCGAGGGAGCCCGCCTGGAGGGCGTTCTCCAGCAGCAGGATCGCGCCGACCCCGGTGAGGGCGAAACCGTAGGTCTGCCAGGTCGTGAGGAACGCGGACAGGCCGTCGTCGGCGAAGGTGCTCGTCGCCGACTTCAGCAGGGCGGCGGTCAGCGCGTTGCTGATGGCCGACGCGCTGCCGAGCACGGCGGCGCGGAACAGGGACGAGCGCCGCTGCCGGGCCAGCGCGATCAGCACGCCCACCGCACCCAGGCACAGCACCAGCGCCGGAATCCACCGCGCCATCGACGCCTGGTCCCGTGAGCCCGACGGCGCCGCCGCCGCGAGCAGCAGGCTCAGACCCCCCACGACACCGGCCACCGCCCACCAGCCGGGGCGGGGGAGACGCCGGTGCAGCAGCGGGATGGCGAACAGCAGGGCGAACGGCAGTTCCAGGATGAACAGCGGCTGGACCAGGGCGATGGGGCCGTTCAGCAGCGCCAGCGCCTGGAACAGGGCCGCCCCGACGACTCCGCCGATGCCGATCAGCCAGGCCGGCTTCCGGGCCAGGGCCAGGATGAGCCGTAGCCCACCGCCGCTCGGGACGGTGGCGGCCGCCTTGCGCTGGAAGACGGTGCCCAGCGCGTTGCTTGCGGCACCCATGACGGCGAACAGCGCGGCGAGTACGGTCACCCCTCCACCATGCCCCGTGGCGGGAACGGACGCTTCGGCCGCCGACTCCGGCGGTCGGCCGCGTCGTTCCCCGGCACCTCGCCGGTCGGCCGGTGACGAACCGGCGCCCGCGCTGTGAACATCCGCCGCAACCCGTGTACGTTCCCCGCGTCCGGTGAGAACGTGAGGTACGCCAGAACCGCGCCGGCGGTCACGGACCGCCCGCCGGTGCCGGCGAGGGGATCGCTTGGGCAGTCAGGCGAGAGCTGTCGACCCGCACGGGCCGACGGCTCCGCGCCCGTCGGTCCCCGCACCGTCGGACCGACGGACGCATCCCCGCACCCCCGTACCGACCTCTCCCTCGGCGCGTCCCCGGGGAACCGCTCAGGCGGCGGTCGCCGTGGCCGTGCTGTGCAGGTGCTCCAGGGCGTCCAGGACCACGGTGCGCCGGTGCCAGTCCAGCCAGCGCCCGGCGTCCGAACCGGTCTGCCGCAGCGTCGTGAGCCGCGCGCGGGAGAATCCCCCGACGGGACGCTCGTGGTGCGAGGAGACCATGCCCAGGACCCTGCCCGACCGGTCGAGCAGGGGAAGACTGTGCACCGCCCGGCTGCCCGCCTGCAGAATGGCCTGTCGGGAGGCCTCGTCGAACACGTCCGCGACGGCCACATCGGGGACGGTGACCTGCCGGCGCTCGGCGGCGGCCCGCGAGCACGCCGTGGTGGGCGCGTCGACGAAGGCGAAGAAGTCGGTGAAGTACCTGTTCAGACCGGTGTGCCGCACCAGGTGCAACTGACCGCCGCGGGCCAGCTGCACATTGCCCATCGGGGTCTGGGTGACGGACAGGACCTGGTGGAGTACCGCCTTCAGCACGGCTCCCTGGCTGGCGCGCGAGCCGTTGTCGACGCTGAGTCCGGACAGCCGGGGCGGGCTGTAGCGGGCGCGGGCCGGGAACCAGCGGGCCGCGTCCCGGTCGGGCCCCGGCGTGCGGATGACCGCGTCGGCCAGGGTGCGCAGTTTGATGTTGTGCCGCTGCGAGGCGTTCCTCAGCAGGACGAACGCCTCCTGCGCGGTGGCCAGGCGGTAGCGTCCGCGCAGTATTTCCTGAGCCTGGGACACCCCGGCATGGCCGTACGACCTGTTGCGCTCGTCGAGTTCCTCCTGCGTCCGGTGTGCCACACGCGGCTCGCCGCGGGTGGGGGGAGCCGCGGGGACGGCCTCCTCCGCCGGGGACCAGGACAGCTGGCTCATGCGGGCGCTCCCTACAGAAAAGCGGCAGACGTGACAGGCGGCCGGGCCGTGTGATCGACCCGGCGCGCCGGCGCCTGCTTCCCAAGCTCTCCCCTTCGAACCTAACCACCGTCCGGAACCACAAACCCACCGGTCCCGGACAGGCGAACGCGGGAGGCGCGCCGTCGATGGCCGGCCCGTCGGCGCACTGCAGGGTGACCAACTCGCCGCGGCGGCCACGAGGTCGTCTCCGCACGGGGGTGCCGGGGCGCACTGCGGCCGCGGTGACGAGGGCGGGCCGTCCTCCCTGCCCTCGGCCTGACGGCCCGCCCGCTCCGAACGGCCCTCGTCACCGGGACGGGAGAACTCAGACGGTGATCTCCGGGTGCGCCGGGCCGAGGTGGTGGACGGCGGTCCGGTCGGCGTGTGCGGCGAGCAGTCCCCGCAGCTCGTGCGCCGCGACTTCGAGGAGGTCGCCGTCGCGGGTGGCGTGAAGGGTTTCGAGCGCGAAGACGACGTGGGTGGAGTCCTCGGTGACGCGGGTGCGGTGGGCGTCGCGGTGGTTCCAGTGGCGGGTCAGGACGCCGGTGGCGTCGGCGTAGATGATCTCGCCCGGCCTGGGGTTCTCGACCGCGTCGGGTTCGCCGAGCGGCGTGAACGACTCGGTGCCGTCGGCGGGGCGGACGGCCACGTCACCGGTGACGCGGTCCAGGTCGAAGGCGCCGGCGGGCAGGCCGTGACGGACGGAGACGGCGTTGTAGGAGTCGACGGCCGGGTTGATCCGCGGCAGCGAACCCTTCTTGGCCATCCGGCGGCCGAGCGCGTCGACGCTGGGGCGGATGCGGCGCGGGTTGGTGCCGAAGGAGCGGTAGGCGGTGTGCCACGCCTCGATGCGCGGGTCGGTCTCGTCGGCGGGCCGCCAGGTGCCGTCGGCGAGTTGCCGTTCCAGTTCCTCCAGGGCGGTCGTCGTGCCGTGCCAGGGTTCGCGGGCGCGCAGGCCGGTGGCGGTGACCAGCGCGATGAGGGTGTCGGGGAACGCGTCCGCGACGGCGGGGGACAGGCGGAATGCGGGCATGCGCGGGTTTCCTTCTGCTGCGTGGGGGCGGGTGGGTCGGCCCATCGGGGAACGGTCAGGTCAGGGGTCAGGTCAGGGCGAGGAGGGTGACGGCGGCGGCGGTTCACAGGCCGACGAGCCGGCCGCGGTGGACGGCTTCGGCGAGCACGCCCCGCGCGAGCAGGACGGTGCCGGCCGGATACGGGGAGCGAGCGGCAGTCCCACCGGTCCGGCTGTCCCCAGGTGCTCGTCCTGGGCCAGGCCCACACCGACGGGCACCGTGGCCGACACCAGTGCGGTCACCGGCGACAGCACGTCCATCGGGCCGATCGCCAACGTGCGGTGGAGCAGCGCGAACGCGGCTGCCGAGGCGACTTTCGACGCGGCCCCCAGCCCAGGGCACCCACGCTGAACGAGGCGCCGAGCACGGCCACAGCGCGAGCTCGACCGCGAGACCGACCGGCGCCGCGATCATCACGGTCCGCAGCGCGTGCACCCTGCGGCCGCCGAGGCCGCCGAGGAAGTCGGCGCACCCGTAGGTGAGAGAGCTGCCCAGGGCCAGCAGCAGAGCGATCACGGTCCATCCCCTACTATCAACGGAACGACCGAACCGTACAACGTTCCGACCGGACCGTGTCAACCAAACGACCGGCCGGTGCATTGAAATGATTCTGCGAGGAGGGTGATCAGATGGCCGAGACAGCCGCGGCCCTGCGGACGGTCGCGCACAACGTCCGGGCGGCCCGCACCCGCGCGGGCCTGTCCCTGGAGGAACTCAGCCGGCGCGCCCAGGTCAGCAAGGGCGCCCTGGTGGGACTGGAGAAGGCGCAGGGCAACCCCAACCTGGCCACGCTGGTGCGGCTGGCCGACACCCTCGGCATCTCGGTCTCCGCCCTCATGCAGGGGCCGCCGGAAGGCCGCGTGCGCGTCGTGGCCGCCGACGCCGTGGCTCCGCTGTGGACGGGGGAACGCGGCGGCGAGGCGCGGCTCGTCCTGACGACCTCGGGCCCGGCCCCCGTCGAGGTGTGGCGCTGGCGCCTGGAACCGGACGAGGTGTACCCCAGCCACCCCCACCAGGCCGGTGTCGTGGAGACCGTCAGTGTCACCTCGGGGCGCATGGTCCTGGTCGTCGACGGCAGCGAACACACCGTGGAAGCCGGGCAGACCGCCACGTTCGACGCGGACACCTCGCACGTCTACCGCGGCGCGGGCAACACGACCTGCCACCTGATCATGACCGTGCAGCTGCCACCTGGCCCCGCCTCGGCGCCCCGAGCCTCACGCGGTTCGGCGGAGACGACGGAAACCGGGTGACGTGTGAGGGGAGGGCCGGTACCCGTGCGGTACCGGCCCTCCCCTCACGCCCCTACGAGCAGGGCGACGAGCGTTCCGCTCGTGTCGACGTCAGTCCTGACCGCGGCGGCAGGCCAGCCACAGGACCACGCCCACGCCCGCGGCCGCCAGGAGGAGGTTGCGGTTGTCCCGAGCGAGCCGGGCTCCCTGCGCCGTCTTCTGCCGTACCGGCTCCGGAGCCTTGTCCTCCCACAGCCGGCCGGCCTGCGCGGCCTTGGCCCGGGCCTGCTCGGCGGCCTGTCCAGCGGTCTCCTTGACCGGCTCGGGCAGCTTGTCCTGCACCTGGTGGGCGACCTCGGTGGCCTTCGCCTTCAGTTCTCCCGCCTTGACCAGGGCCTGCTCCTTCAGCTCTTCCGTCTTGGTGGCGGCCTGATCCTTGACCTCGATGGCCTTCGCCTGGGCGCGGGCCTTCACGTCGGTCTTGGCGGTCAGCGCCTCGACCGTCTCACCGAGTTCGTGGCGGGTCTGTTCGACCTGGGCGCGCAGTTCCTCGGGGCTGGAAGCGGTGGGCTCGTCGTGAGGTGGCTGGGTCATCGGTGCGCGCTCTCCTTGATCTCGGCCACGTCGGCCTTCACGTTCTCGATGGTCTTCTCCGGAGTGGGCGGCGCGGCCTGGTCGACCTGCTTCTTCCCGGTCAGGGCCAGCACGCCGGCGATCACCCCGAGCACCGCGGTCACGATGAGGGCCGCGGCCCACACCGGCAGCGGTACCGCCAGGGCGGCGATCGCGGTGGCCACCAGGGCCTCCAGCATGAGGAACCCGAAAAGGCCGGCGCCGCCGAACAGTCCGCCGCCCTTGCCGTAGCGCTTGCCCTTCTCCTTCATCTCCGCCTGTGCCAGGCGCAGTTCGCCGCGGACCAGCTCGGTCAGCTGTTGCGACGCCCGCGTCACCAGCTCGCCCACCGGCTCCGAGCCCTGCGCCTGCCGGTCCGATCCGGGATGGGGCTGGGTATTCGTCATGGCGATCACCTCCCGTCAGTGGCTTTCTTCCGCCCGCGTGCGCTGCCGCGCCGGGACGTGAGGACGCGAGTACCCCGATACGACCGGTTCATCAAGGGGCCAGGTCCAGAGGATGCAGCGTGCTCCAGTGGCGGCGCAGCAGGTCCTCGGGTGCGATCCGGTCCGGGGGGTCCTGGCCCACCACGTACAGGGCCGGCGTCCGAGCCGGCAGTGCCCCTTGGCGGCGCGACCACCAGCGGACCGCGGTGACGGCCGCCCCGCTTCCGGCGAGTGCCGCGGCGGTGACGGCGAGCATGCCGCGTGCTCCGAGTGACATGGTTCCCCCTGGTCGGTGTGCGAGCCGCGCGTCCTGTCCGTCGGGTTGCCCGGCACGGCGCCTTCATGCCTGCCCGGCGGCCGGATCCGCATGGATTGCCGCGTGAAGGAGTGGGGTGGCGCGGACTGGTTACACAGCCCATATGACTCGAATGCCAAAAATCGGACAAAATCGAGACGGAGTGGCCGAGCACAGCTCGACGGCTCCCGAGCGCGGCCGGGCCTCCGGCCCCCCGCCCGCGGACGACACCGGCGAGCGCTTCGGGCCGAGCCCCGAGGCGGAGCGGCGCGCACCGGACTCCCCGACCGAGCTGCCCAAGCACTCGTGGCGCGCGGTACTCAAGGGCAGCCTGCGGGAGTTCAAGGACGACGAACTCACCGACCGCGCCGCGGCCCTCACCTACTACGGGATCCTGGCGCTGTTCCCGGCACTGCTGGCACTGGTCTCGCTGCTGGGCCTCACCGGCAAGTCGACGACGGACAAGGTGCTGCAGAACATCCAGAAGTTCGCTCCGGGTTCGGCCCGGGACATCATCACCAGCGCGGTGCAGCAGATGCAGGGGCGCGCCGGCGTCGGCTCGATCATGGCGATCGTCGGCCTGGTGCTCGCCATCTGGTCGGCCTCCGGATACGTGGCCGCGTTCACCCGCACCGCCAACGCGGTGTACGACATGCCCGAGGGCCGGCCGGCGTGGAAGATCCTGCCGGTGCGTGTCGGGGTGACGGTGGTGCTGCTGATCCTGGCCGTGGTCAGCGCGCTGATCGTGGTCTTCACCGGAAGCCTGGCCCGTCAGGCCGGAACGGCCCTCGGTGTGGGCGACACCGCTGTGACGGTGTGGTCGATCGCCAAGTGGCCCGTCCTCGTCCTGCTGGTCACCCTCATGATCGCGATCCTGTACTGGGCGACGCCCAACGCCAAGGTGAAGGGGTTCCGCTGGATCACTCCGGGCAGCTTCCTCGCCCTGGTGATCTGGCTCGTCGCCTCCGCCGGGTTCGCCTTCTACGTCGCCAACTTCGGGTCGTACAACAAGACGTACGGCACCATGGCCGGCGTGATCGTCTTCCTCATCTGGCTGTGGATCAGCAACCTGGCGATCCTGCTCGGCCTGGAGTTCGACGCGGAGACCGCGCGGCAGCGGGCGGTCGCCGGGGGCCACCCGGCGGACCAGGAGCCCTACACCCAGCCGCGCGACACGCGGAAGTGGGACGAACAGGACCGGCGCCGTATGGACAGCGTCGGCGACAGCGACAGCCGCTGACCCGCCGTACGCGCGGACGGCGGGCCGGAGGGCCTCCCCGGAGGGGAAGCGGTGCGCGGACGTCCGGCGGCAAGTGGCCGCCCGCGGAGTGCTGTTGGACGCATGCGAAACTTTTCACATGAGTCTCCGCCGTGTGATGAGTGTGGTCGGTACGGCCATGGCGGTCGTCGTGGGTACGGCCGCCCTGGCGGGCTGCGGCAGCGGCGGGGCGGCCGGGAGCGGCAGCCGGGCCGGCTTCGTCGCGGGCGCCGACGGGATCTCCCGTGTGGCCAGGGGCGAGCGGCGGCCGCCGAACGAACTGAAGGGCGAGACCCTCCAGGGAGACCCCTTGGACGTCACCGATCTCAGGGGAAAGGTCGTCGTCATGAACGTGTGGGGCTCCGTGTGTCCGCCGTGCCGCGCGGAAGCCCCCCTGTTCGCGAAGGTCGCCCGGGAGACGCGCGCCGAGGGGGTGGCGTTCGTCGGCATCGACACCCGCGACGCCACCCGGTCGGCCGGCCTGGCGTTCGAGAGGAACCACGGCGTCACCTACCCGAGCCTGTACGACCCGGTGGGGAAGCTGGTGCTCTACGGGTTTCCTAGGGGCAGCCTGAACCCGCAGACCATCCCCTCGACGATCGTGCTGGACCGCGAGGGAAGGATCGCGGCCCGCGCGCTGCGCCCCCTCTCCGCCGCGAGTCTGCACCGCATGATCGACCCGCTGATCGCGGAGCACTGAGCGGGCGGTGCCGGCGCCACCGAACGCCGGGCTCCGAGCCCGCACGGGCCGTTGCGCCGACAAGGAGGACGCCCGGTCCGCGGCCGTGGACGCCGCCGTTGCCGGAGACGACCCGCGGACCGTCCGCGCCCTCGGCGTACAGGGCGCGGACGAGGATGTCGGGCACGCCGCCGAGGCCGAAGCCGCCGACGGCCGGCGAGGCGCCGGAGGGGCCACCGGCCGCCCCGCCCGTACGCCGTTTCACGGTGCCGCGGAACGCAGCGCGTCGGACACCGACTTGGTGCCGCCGTGCGCGGTGAGGCCGCCGTCGACGGGGATGTCGGCGCCGGTGATGAACGACGCCTCGTCCGACAGCAGGAACACCACGAGCGGGGCGACCTCGGCCGCGTTTCCGGTGCGGCCGAGCGGGGTCTCGCGGAGGGTGGCCTCGCGGAAGGCGGGGGAGGCCGAGCGGGTCATCTCGGTGTCGATGTAGCCCGGGTGGACGCAGTTGACGCGGATGCCGCGTGGACCGAGTTCGAGGGCGGCCGTCCGGGACAGTCCGCGCAGGCCCCATTTGCTGGCGGTGTAGGCGACGGGGTAGTGGGCGGTGAGGGCCGCGGACGAACCGACGTTGACGATCGAGGAGCCGGGCGGCATGAGCGGGGTGAGGTGCTGGATGCCGAGGAGGGGGCCGGTGACGTTGACCGAGTGCACCCGGTCGAAGTCCTCGGCGCGGACGTCGCCGACGCGGGCGCGCCAGGTGATCCCGGCGTTGTTGACCAGACCGTGCACCTGCCCGTACGTCTCCTTCAACCCGGCGGCGAGCGCGGCCCAGTCCGTGTCACTGGTGACGTCGAGGCGCCGGCAGCCCCCGTCGGGGCGGACGTCGGTGGAGATGACGAGGGCGCCCTCGCGGGTGAGTGCCTGCGCCTCGGCGGCGCCCTGGCCGCGGGCCGCGCCGGTGACCACGACGACCTTGCCGGCGAGCCGTCCGCCGTGCGCGAGGGTCATGGCCGCTCCCGGGTGCGGCGCCGCCCGGCCGGCAGGGGCACCGGTTCGGCGCCTGCCGTGACGGTGGTGGTGAGGGTGCCGATGCCCTCCGCGGTGAGCGTGACGGTGTCGCCGGGCGTGAGCGGGGGCGGGGTGCGCTCGCCGCGCCGGCCCCACAGTTCGGCCAGGCAGCCGCCGTTGCCGCAGGTGCCGGACCCCAGCACGTCACCGGGGACGACACGGGTGCCGCGGGAGGCGTAGGCGGTCATCTCCTCGAACGTCCAGCTCATGTTGGACAACAGGTCCTTGCCGACCACCTCGCCGTTGACCTGGGCGGTCAGCGCCAGCCGCAGGAAGCCGTCCGGGTCGCGGTGGGGTTCCAGTTCGTCGGCGGTGACCAGCCAGGGGCCCAGCGTGGTGGCGGTGTCCTTGCCCTTGCAGGGGCCGAGGCCCACCTTCATCTCCGCGGACTGGAGGTCGCGTGCGGACCAGTCGTTGAGGACGGTGTAGCCGACGATGTGGTCACGGGCCTGCCCGGGGGTCAGGTCACGGCCCTCGCGGCCGATGACGGCGGCCACTTCGAGTTCGAAGTCGAGCGCTGCCGACCCGGGTGGAACGGGGACGGTGTCGTGGGGGCCGTAGACGGCGTGCGGGTTGGTGAAGTAGAAGGTCGGGGCCGCGTACCACTGTTCGGGCACGCCCAAGGCGCCGTCCACGGCGCGGCGCACGCCCTCGACGTGTTCCTCGAAGGTGACGAAGTCCCGCAGGGACGCCGGCCGCAGAGGAGGCAGCAGCCGTACGTCGCTGACGTGGGGGCCGGGCGGCACGTCGAGGGCCGCCGCGCCGGCTTCGAGCAGCCCGGGCAGGCCGCCGGTCTCCGTGAGCAGGGCCGTGAGCGAGGTGACGCCGGGCAGCGGGAGGAGGGTGCCGTCCTCCTCGACGACGGCCACCTGGTGGCGCTGTCGGTGTTCGTAGGCGGCGAAACGCATGGGGCGGCTCCTGGACGCGGGCGGGGGAGGGGTCCTCGCGGACCGGGGCGGGGGCGCGGCAGCCGGTTGGGACCACCTGGAAGGCTGCCGCGCCGCGCGAGTCGGGGTCCGGGTTCAGACCGGCGGGGCGACGAAGACTCCACGGTCGACGTCGTTGAAGGACTCCTTGGCGATCAGCTCGTTCATGGGGTTGGCGGTGCCCCACTGGTCGGTGACCTCGGGCTGGGA
Organism: Streptomyces sp. NPDC005574; assembly: GCF_040605435.1. Lineage (NCBI taxonomy): Bacteria > Bacillati > Actinomycetota > Actinomycetes > Kitasatosporales > Streptomycetaceae > Streptomyces > Streptomyces sp. NPDC005574. Next base: position 43,097 of record NZ_JBEXCW010000008.1, on the reverse strand, counting down.
GAAGTCGTAGACGTGCGGGTGCCAGGTGTCCTCGTCCAGCGCCTCCAACTCCGTCGTGTACTCGACGGTGTTGCCGTGCGGGTCGAGGAAGTAGGTGAAGGTGTTGTCGCCCGCCATGTGCCGGCCCGGTCCCCAGATCTTCCGGTGGCCGGCCCGCATGACCCGGCCCGAGCCGCGCATGTACTCGTCGAGGCCGCGCATCTCGAAGGAGACGTGGTGCAGGGCGGTGTGCGGGCCCTGGGCGATCGCCATGGAGTGGTGCTGGTTGCTGATCCGCATGAAGTGCATGACCTCCCCCATGTGGGGCGAGCTGAGCGTGTCGGAGAGCGCGAAGCCGAGGTGGCGCTCGTACCACGCGCGGGTGCGGTTCAGGTCGGGGGAGTTGAGGACGACGTGGGAGAGCTTGACCGGGATGGCCTCCTTCTCCTCGATCCTGCGGTGCCGGCGCACCTCGACGTCGGCCAGGACCTCGAGGGTGCGTCCGTCGACGTCGAAGAAGCGGAAGCCGTATCCGCCGCCGGGGGTGTCGACCTTCCCCGGCTGTGACACCAACTGGACGCCGTCGGTCAGGAGTTGCTCGGCGAGGGCGTCGACGTCGGCGGCGGTCGCGGCGCCGTAGGAAACGAGGTCGAGGCGTTTCTCCTCGGCCCTGCGCAGCCGCACCACGTACTGCTCGGGGGAGCCTTCGGCGGCGAGGAAGGAGATGCCGGAGTCCGCGGCGACCTCGGTGAGGCCCCAGACGCCGGCATAGAAGTCGCGTTGCGTGTCGTGGTCGGGCACGGCGAGGTCGACGTGCCGCAGGTGGGTGAGCAGGCGGGCGCTCATGAGGGGGTGCCTCCTCGGGCGAGGGCGGGATCGAGCAGGGCGGCGGCGTTCGTGCCGCGTACGGCGTCGAGGTCGGCGGGGGACAGACGGGCGGCGCGCAGGGCGGCGAGGGGGTCCTCGGTGCCCATGTCGAAGGGGAAGTCGGAGCCGAGCAGGACACGGTCGGCGCCGGCCACACGGACCAACTCCCGCAATGTCTGCGGATCGTGGACGAGGGAGTCGAAGTACATCCGCCGTAGGTAGCTGCTGGGCGGGTGGGCGCAGCCGGCCCCCGCGTCGGGGCGGGCCGACCAGGCGTGGTCGGAGCGGCCGATGTGGGTGGGCAGGTAGCCGCCGCCGTGCGCGGCCACGATCTTCAGCCGGGGGTGCCGGTCCAGGACGCCGGAGAAGATCAGGTGGGAGAGCGCGACGGCGTTCTCGGTGGGCTGGCCGACGGTGTTGGACAGGTACCACTGGTCGAGTCGCTCGTCGAGCGTGCAGCCGAAGGGGTGCAGGAACACGATCGCGCCGCGCTCCTCCGCCCGGGTCCACAGCGGCTCGTACGCCGGGTCGGACAGTTCCCGGTCCGGGGCGTGGCTGGAGATCTCCACCCCGAGCAGGCCGTGGTCGAGGGCGTGGTCGAGGGCGGCCACCGCGCGGTGCGGGTGCTGCATCGGTGCGAGCCCGAGCCCGAGGCCGCGCAGCCGGTCGGGGGCGGCCGAACAGTGGGCGGCCGTGGCCTCGTTGGCCAGCCGGTACAGCTTCTCGGCGGTCTCCTCCCCGGCCCAGTAGTGGTAGTGCGAGGGGGAGGGGCTGACCAGCTGGACGTCCACGCCCTGGGCGTCCATCGCGGCCAGGCGTACGGCGGCGTCGGTCAGCCGGGGGACGCGGGCGCGGACCATGGGGCCGTTGACGGCGAGGGCGGCGGAGCCGTTGCGGCGGGCCTCCAGCGCCTGCGCCCGGGCGAGATCCGGCGCGCCGGCCACCAGGGCGTCGACCTCGGGCAGCAGGACGTGGGCGTGCACGTCCACCGTCGGGGAGGTCACGGCAGCTCCTGGAGCATCGTCATCGTGCGGCCCATCAGGCCGGGCACGTCGGCGTCGCGTACACCGTCGAGCTGCCACTGCCCGATCTGCACGGAGGCTTCCACCACCGGTCTCACCCGCCGTGTCCGTCGTTCGTGGTACGTCCGGAACAGCGCGTCGTCCCAGGTGTCGGAGGCGGTCAGGAGCTGGGCGAGGACCCAGGCGTCCTCCAGGGACATCGCGGCGCCCTGGGCGAGGGTGGGCGGGCAGCAGTGCGCGGCGTCGCCGGCCAGCACGACCCGGCCGCGGTGCCAGGAGCCCTCCACCAGCATCCGGTCGAACCAGGTGTAGTTGACCTTCGCCGGGTCGGTGATGTGCGCGGTGATCTCCGGCCAGAAGCCGCCGTAGTGCCGGGCGAGGCCGCGCATCTCGTCGGCGTGGGAGTCCGGGGGCAGGCAGGCGCGGTCGCGGGCCGCCTCGACGACGTAGGCGTACAGGGTGGTGTCGCTGGTGGGGCAGTAGCCGGCGATGTAGGCGGGGCCGCCGTAGGCGAGGTCGGTGCGGGTGACGCCGGCCGGGCGCGGGGCGGCGACGCGCCAGATGGCCATGCCGGTGGCTTCGGGCTTGTCGGTGATGCCGATGGCCGCGCGGGTGGCGGAACCGAGGCCGTCCGCGGCGACGACCAGGTCGTAGCGGCTCTCGGTGCCGTCGCCGAGGCGCACGCGCACACCGTCGCCGTCCTGGTCGAGGATCTCCGCCCGCGTGCCCAGGCGTACGGTGGCACCGCTGCCGCGGACGGCGTCGATGAGGATCCGCTGGAGCCGCGGGCGCTGCATGCCGACGGTGGCGGGCAGGTCGTCGCCGCCGGTGCGCAGGTCGCGCTGGACGTGCAGGACGGTCCCGTCGGGGGCGGTGATGCCGACCGAGCCGAAGCCGAAGCCGCAGGCGCGGACCTGTTCCCAGACGCCGAGTTCACGCAGGACGCGCAGGGCGTTGCCCTGGAGGGTGATGCCGGAGCCCGCCGTGGCGTTCCAGTCGTCCCTGGCCTCGACGAGGTCCACCGTCAGGCCGGCCCTGCGCAGCAGGATCGTCACGGCGTTGCCGGCCGCACCGCCGCCGATCACCAGGACCGTGCGGGTGTTGTTCATGGGGAACTCCCTTGTACCGCTGGTTACTTGACGGCGATCGGGTTGACGGGTGAACCGACGGCGCCGGTGATGGGCAGGGGTGCGGCGGTGAGCCAGAAGGCGTAGGTGCCGTCCTGGGCGCAGTCGTCGCCGAGCGCTTCGAGGTCCCACATCTCGCCGATGAGCAGGCCCATGTTGGGGATCGCCACCTGGTGCAGTGGCTGGAAGGCGTGCTCGAACTCGTTGGGGCGGACCTCGAAGCCCCAGGTGTCGGTGGCGATCGCGGCGATCTCCGTGCGGTGCAGCCAGCCGGCGGTGGTGAAGGAGAGCCCGGGCGCCGCCCCGCCGGCGTAGTCGCCCCACCCCTCCCGGCGCACCCGCGCGAGCTGTCCGGTCCGAACGGCCACGAGGTCACCCCGGCCCACCGACACCCCGTGGGCCTCGGCGGTCGCGGTCAGGTGTTCCTCGGTGATGGCGAACCCGTCGGGCAGTTCACCGTCCTCGCCGACGACCCGGCCCACGTCCAGCAGTACCCCGCGTCCGGCGACGTGCGGCGCCATGTGCTCGATCCCGGTCACCAGGTCGCCCTCGGACGTCACGACCCGCTGGGCGTCCCGGCCGTTCCACGCCTTGCCGTGGTCGAAGATGTGCCCGAGCCCGTCCCACTGGGTGGAGCACTGCAGCGGCATGGCGATCACGTCGTCGGCGCCGCCGATCCCGTGCGGGAAGCCCTGGTTGCCGAGCGCGGCGTCGGTCCCGGTGTCGAGCATGGTGTGCACCGGGTTGGTGCGCCGCCGCCAGCCCTTCTGCGGTCCGTCCATGTCGAAGCGCTGGGAGAGGGAGAAGCTCGCGCCGCGCCGGACGAGCCCGGCGCCCTCGCGGCGTGTGGCCTCGTCGAGGAAGTTGAGCGTGCCCAGGACGTCGTCGTCGCCCCAACGGCCCCAGTTGGAGTACGCCTTGGCGGCCTCGGCGATCGCGCCCTCGGGATCGTGCCGGTCGACGGTCACGACGCCTCCGCCACACATCGGGTGCGCTGGGCGCCGAGTCCGGAGACGGAGCCCTCCATGACGTCGCCGTCGCGCAGCAGTCGGCCCCAGTGCATGCCGTTGCCCGCGGGGCTTCCCGTCAACACCAGGTCACCGGGCAGGAGTCGGGCGCTCTGCGAGGCGTACGACACCATCCGGGCGACGGAGAAGATCATGTCCTTGGTGGACTCGTCCTGCATGGTCTCGCCGTTGAGCTTCAGGGTGAGGCGCAGGTCGCCGGGGTCCGCGATCGACTCGGCGGGCACGATCCACGGGCCCAGCGGGGTGAACCCCGGGGCGTTCTTGCTGCGCAGCCAGTCGGTGCCGATCTGCGGCATGTCCCGGCGGAAGACGGTGGCGCGGTCGGTGAGATCGTTGGCGATCGTGTACCCGGCGACGTGCTCCAGCGCCTGCGTCACGGACACCCGGTGCGCCGGCCGGCCGATGACGGCAGTCAACTCCAGCTCCCAGTCCGGCTGTTGCGCCCAGTGCGGCAGGACGACGTCGTCGTAGGGGCCGGTGACGGCGCTCGGCAGCCCGAGGAACACGTACGGCAGGTCCCGCGCGGCACGCCGGTCCATGAGCTCGGCGGCCTCGGCACGGCGCTCCTCGTCCGGGCGGTCGTCGCCCGGCGCGCGGTGGGCCACATGCAGATCGATCACGTGCCGGCGGTAGTTGGCGCCCGACTGGAACACCTGACGCGGCTCGACGGGCGCGTGCACCCGCAGTTCCGCGAGCGGCCGGCGGCCCCTGCCCGCGCTGGAGGCCAGGGTGCGCAGTCGCGGCAGGGCCGACGCCCACTCCTCCAGCAGTCCGCGGACGGTGAGCCGCTCCTCGCCGAACGCGGCGCGCAGATCGAGCGCCAGGCCGTCCGGAGTGACCAGGGCGGGGTAGGCGGGCCCGTCCGGGGCCGAGACGGTACCGAGGGCGAAGGGTCCGGCGAAGAGCACGGACGCGGGGTCAGGTTTCACGGACATGTCCTCCTGATTGCGGTGTGACTAATCTGGACCTCGCACCCGTGATCAGGGAAATCGATTCTGTGGATGATCGGCATCCACCGCGTCTATCCCGGTCGGCCGGGTGCCCGTACCGCAAGGAGAGTGCCGTGAACCTGGCCCGCCTCGACCTCAACCTCGTCGTCGCCCTGCGCGCCCTCCTGGAAGAGCGCAACGTCACCCGCGCCGGCCAACGCGTCGGCCTCAGCCAGCCCGCCATGAGCGCCGCGCTCGCCCGCCTGCGCCGCCACTTCGACGACGACCTCCTCGCCCGGGTCGGCGGCCACTACGAACTGACCGCCCTCGGGCAGGTCCTCCTGGACCGCACCTCCACGGCGTACGACGTGCTGGAACGCCTCTTCGCCAGCCAGGCCGACTTCGACCCGGCCCGCGAGAGCCGCGAGTTCAGGCTGGTGGCGTCCGACTACGCCGTGGCGGTCTTCGGCGCCGAACTCGCCCGCGTCATCCACGAGGAGGCACCCGGCATCCGGCTGCGCTTCACCCAGACCCCGCCGAGCGTCACCGACGACACCGCCACGCTGCTCAGCGCCACCGACGGCCTGTTCATGCCGCACGGAGTCGTCAGCGACTTCCCCGCCACCGACCTCTACGACGACCGCTGGGTCTTCCTCGTCGCCGACGACCACCCGAGCGTCGACGACCGGCTCACCCGCCAGGACCTGGCCCGCCTGCCCTGGGTCACCTACCAGCGCACCTACGACGCGCCCGCCGTACGCCAGCTCGGCATGCTCGGCATCGAACCTCGCGTCGAGGTCTCCGCCGACAGCTTCCAGGTGCTGCCCCTGCTGGTCGCCGGCACCCGGCGGATCGCCCTCGTGCAGGCCCGGCTGGCCCGGCTGCTCGCGCCGATCGCCGCCGTTCGCACGGTGGAGCCGCCCTACGAGGCGGTGCCGCTGCGGGAGGCGATGTGGTGGCATCCCGTGCACACGCACGACGCGGCCCACATCTGGCTGCGGGAGACGGCCGCCCGCGTGGGAGCCCGGCTGCCCCGGGAGCCCCGCGACTGAGACCACCGCGGGAGCGTCACCGGGCTGGCCGTGCGGCGAGGTCCGCCGAGCCGGCGGCACCATTCACCCGCTGGATCGACGGCATCCGAAACGTGGATCGCGCGGGGGCTGGGCAGGCCGGTACGTACCCCGCATAGTCGTGGCACATCACCGCGCCCGGTGCGTCGGCGTCCTCACGCCGACCCCGGCAGGCGGCCGTTCCGCACGCCGACCCCGACAGGCGGCCGTCGTCCCGTCCGTCGGCCACCGGCGCCCCTCTCCCCGCCCCGTGTCCTGGAGTGCTGCCATGCCCGCTTCCGCTGCCCTGCCCGCCCGCGGCCACCAGGACGCCCCGGCCGTCGCAGGCAGGCTCCCCGCCGTCCTGCTGATGGCCGGCAGCTGCCTGCCGATCCTCGGCGCCGTCCTGATCGCCCCCGTCCTGCCCCGCATGCAGGACCACTTCGCCGGCGTGAGCGGCAGCGCGGCCCTCGTCCCGCTCGTCCTCGCCGTCCCCGCCCTGTCCCTGGCCGTGCTCGCGCCGTTCGCCGGTGTCCTCGTCGACCGCCTGGGCCGCAAACGCCTCCTGGTCGCCGCCACGGTCCTGTACGCCCTGTTCGGCACCGCCCCGCTGTGGCTGTCGTCGCTCTACGGCATCGTGTTCAGCCGCGTGCTGGTGGGCGCGGCCGAGGCGGCGATCATGACCTGCTGCACCACGCTGATCGGCGACTACTATTCCGGCCGGGTCCGCGACCGCTATCTCGCCCTCCAGACCATGTGCGCGTCGGCGTCCGCCACGGTCTTCTTCGTCGTCGGCGGCGCCCTGGGATCGGTCGGCTGGCGCGCGCCGTTCTGGCTGTACGCGGTCGGCCTGCTGCTCGCGCCCGCCATGGCCCGCGCCCTTCCCACCCCGGCCTCGCCGACGGCCGCCGGCGCGGCGACGGCCCCCGCGGACACCGACGTACGGCCCTTCCCGGTGCGGCGCATGCTGGGCATCTGTCTGCTGACCGTCTTCGGCGCGCTGGTCTTCTACACCGTGCCCGTGGAGATGGCGTACCTCATGGACGACCTCGGCGAGAAGTCCACCGGCGTGGTCGGCGCCGTCACCGCCGGGGCCAGCGCGGCCACCATGCTGGGGTCGGTCCTCTTCACCCGGCTCGCAGGCACCCCGCGCCGCTTCCTGCCAGCCCCGTTCCTGCTGTGCGGCGCGGGGTTCCTGCTGATGAGCGCGACAGACCACCTGGCCCTGCTGGTCGTCGGCGCCGTCGTCAACTGCGTCGGTACGGGGCTGCTGTTGCCCTCGCTGCTGACGCTGGCGCTGTCCCGCCTCGACTTCGCCGACCGGGGACGCGGAACCGGTCTGTGGACCGCGGCGTTCTTCCTCGGCGAGTTCGCCTGCCCCCTGGTCCTGCTGGCCGGCAAGGGCGCCCTGGGCACGCTTGCCTCGGCTGTCGGACTCCTCGGTGTGCTCACCCTGCTGATGTCGGCCGCACTGGTCCCGGCCGCGCGCCGGACCCCCGCGACGCTGCCGCGACCCGCGGCCGAGCAGCTCTGACACGCTGGTGCGCCCGTGACCGACCTGCGCACGGCGGGCGCCTCGCCGCCCTGCGGCGGGACCGGCCGTGCGCAGGTCGCGTCGTCGTCCCGGGTGCGGGCCCCGTGCCCGCGCGGAGGGCGCCGCCGACCGTCGGGCTCCGTGCCCCCGCGGTCGTCCGCCGGCCCGTGGGCTGTTCCTCGCGTGGCATCACGGTGCTGCGGCGCGGCACCATGCGCGGTGTCTGGCATCGCCCGGGCCCGAAACCCGGTGGCCGTTTGTACCGATCACTGCCCTGACGCGTCCCCCGGTGAACTGGCGGGAGGACACTCGGCACTGACACCACCCCGCCGCGAACGACGCGGTCGGGCGGAGAGGAACGGCTGCCGCGGGCCTGCGGCGGCAGCCGTCCGGGCAAGGGCGGCGCTGCTCACCTCTGACGCCGCCCGCACACCAGCCGTCCTCTCGGCCCACTTGAGCGCGCGGGAGTCACTCCGGGCTCGAACCGGTCGGAGGACGGCAAGCTGGAGCCGGGTAGTCGGCGATTCGGCTCCAGCCTGTCGCGGGGTCCGGCATCGGCCGACAGGGCGGACATGGCCGACACCGGTCGTGACACGGAGCTCGGACCCGACTCCCGCAGCGGGGAGGGTCGGACGCCCGCCCCTTGCTCGGAAGCGGTGGTACGGCCATGCGCCCGGGTTGTCCTGAACCCGCTGCGGACGGCCTCTCCTTGGGCTCAACGGAAGTACAGGGACGCCTTGTCGAGCACGTGACGCGTGAACAGCCCGCCGTACAGCGGCTTGCCCTGGTACATGGTGACCCGGGTGACCTTGGAGGCGGACGTCTCGACCGTGATGGGCCGGCCGATCACGGTCACCCCCAGAAGCCGGGCGTCCTTGGCGGCCCATGTCCTCGCGGAGGGCCGGACGTCGGTGCTGATCAGGGCCGGCAGGACCATCGCCGCGTTACGGGCGCCGGACACGCCGCTGCGGATGCTCTTGGCGTAGTTCATGGCCCACGCGGTGAACGCCGCCAGCGTGACCTCGTCCACCGCGGGTACGGCGGCGGCGAGCACGAACAGCTCCACCTTGGTGCCGAACCACCGCGCCCTGCGGTCCGATCGGCTGCCGATCACCACCCGGCAGTCGTTCCAGGTGCCCGCGGTCACCAGGCATCCGTCGGCCGCGAGTCGCTCACGGAGCGACTCCAGGTAGCTGTCGGCCGGGCCGGCCGGCGGCGCTTCGTCGGTTCGTCGCTGGGTCACAGGTGCATCCTCCGTCGTCTGCGGGCCGTGCCGAGTACGTCACGGCCCATCGTCCGCGCCTTCCTGCTGCCGCACCAGGACGTATCCGATGACCTCCACCGCGTTGAACACTCCCACGGGCACGGCCACCAGGCACCACCACGGGGAGACGTCACCGAAGGCGCCCGCCACCAGAAGCGCCACGCACCCCACCGCTGAGGCGGCCGCCGCGATCAGCTCCAGCCCGTCCTTCGCGCGGAGTCCGTACAGCAGGCCCGATCGCTTCGCCCTCATGCTCACTCCGTCGGGTGCGGAGCCGGTGTGTCCGGCTGGTTCTCGCTGCGGCCCCGTCCGTCCCGGCCCGGCACCCGACGACCTTACGGCCTCCCCGAGACGGGGGCATCAGGGAAAACACGTAGGCCGGACCTGGCGGAGGCCGCCTTCGCCGTCTCCCTCGCCCGCTGACGCCCCGGGGCCGTGTGTCGCGGGGACGCCGGACCGTGTACGAGGCGAACTGCGCGCCGCTGACGTCCGGTTCAGCGGACGGTCACCTCCTGGCGGCCCGTCTACCGGACGGTCGCCGTGTCGATCAGGCTCGTCAGCAGCTGGAGCCGTTCGGCGTCAGGGCCGCCCTCCTCGGCGGTCAGCACGATGAGGACCGGGCCGGGGGCGCCGGGTATCGGGTAGGCGTCCCAGTCGAGGTTCAGTTCACCGACCAGCGGATGGTTGACGCGCATACGGCCGCGAGTCGTCTCCTCGACGTCATGGCGGGCCCAGAGGGCCGCGAACTCATCGCTCCGGACCGCGAGTTCGCCGACGAGTTCCGTGCCGCGCGGGTGTCCCGGATCGGCGGCGACCTGGATCCGCAGCATCCCGGTCAGCTCGGCGACGGTGGCCGCCCGTTCCGGGCAGGCGTGATCGGCCTCGGGATGCAGCAGCAGCGACAGCAGGTTCCGTTCGCTGTCCGGCAGTTGGGTGAAGGTCCCCAGGACGGCCCCGGCCTGCGGGTTCCAGGCCAGAATGTCGAGGAAGCGGCCGACGACCATCGCGGGCGCCGCGGTGGTGCGCAGCAACCGCACGGTGGTGGGCGGGACTTCCTCCGGTTCGCAGGGCCGTGCGGGCCGGGCGGGAGAGCGCGCGGCGGCGGCGAGGGCGTGCAGGTGCCGGGACTCCTCCGCGGAGAAGTTCAGGGCGCGGGCGAGGGCGTCGAGGACCTGTTCGGAGGGCCGGACGTCACGTCCCTGCTCCATGCGCTGGTAGTAGTCCGCGCTCACCCCGGCCAGCAACGCCAGTTCCTCGCGGCGGAGTCCGGAGACGCGCCGGCGCGGGCCCGGTTCCAGCCCGACGTCCTCGGGGCGCAGCCGGGTGCGGCGGGTGCGGAGGAAGTCGGCCAGTGCGCGGCGGGGTTGGTCGGTCACCGGGTCAGTATGCCCGCGGCGCGGTCCGCGAGGGTGGGTCTGCCGATCCCAGGAAAGGCCGGACGACGGAGACGCCGGGCGCAGGGTCCAGGCTCGGTTCCACGACAGCCCGAGCCGGCCTGCCGCATCTGCCGGCATCCGAACCCCCTGAGGAACGCCTCCATGAGATCCGCTCAGATCATGCGCTTCGGCGCCCCCGACGTCCTGCAGGTCAACGACATCGAGCGGCCGGCCCCCGGCCCGGGCGAGGTCCTGGTGCGCGTCGAGGCGTCCAGCGTCAACGGGCATGACGTGCTGGTCCGTTCCGGCCGGGTGCGCCTGGTGTCGGGACGGCGCTTCCCCATCGCCGCGGGTCTCGACTTCGCGGGCGTCGTCGTGGAAGCAGCGCCCGACGTCCGAGGTCACCGGGCCGGGGACCGGGTGTGGGGCATGGTGCATCCCCGGCAACGCCATACGACGGCGGGCGCGGCCGAGTACGTCGTGGTCCCCGCCGCCCGCATCGCCCCCGCCCCGCAGGGCGTCTCCCCGGTGGACGCGGCCTCCCTGGTCGTCGGGGGAGCGACGGCGCTGACGGCGCTGCGCGACTCCGTGCGGCTGGCGGGAGGTGAACGTGTTCTGGTGCGGGGCGCGGCCGGCGGGGTCGGCACGGCCGCCGTGCAACTGGCGCACGCGATGGGCGGCCACGTCACCGCGCTGGCCCGCGACCGGCACGCCCCGGCTCTCGGAGAGCTGGGCGCCGACCAGGTCCTCGACTACGCGGACACCGCCCCGGAGGAGACCGGCCCCTTCGACGTCATCGTCGACACCGTCGGCACCGACCTGGGCCGCTACCGCCGCCGACTGGCGGCCGGCGGCCGGATGGTCACGGTCAGCCTGTCGGGTGCGGCGCTCACCGCGATCGCGGCGTCCAGCGTGCACGGCGGCCGCCGTATCCGCACGTTCAGCGCCAATCCCGACGCCGCCCTGCTGAACGACGTGGCCGGACACGTCGCCTGCGGCGCGCTGCGCGCTGTCGTCGCCGGCGTCCACCCCCTGGCCGACATCGCCTTCGCCCATGGGGCGTTCGAGCGGGGCGGCGCCCTGGGCAAGCACGTGGTCGCCGTGTCCGACTGAAGGCGTCGACCAGGGTTGTTACGGGACTACATCGCCCGTGGTCACCGAACGGAGGCTCGCACCGAGCTCAGGGACCAAAGTCTGCGCGAGTTCGACGTCAAGCCGCAGGAGCCGCAAGGCTGAGCAGCCTGTCTCGTGCGGGGAGCTGGCGAGCGACGACGGCGCGACCGAGGAATGGACGAGCGAGCTCCCTCTGCGCACGTCGCGGGGAGGGGTCCGGTCGTGCACGGATCCCGCCACCGTCCGCGGCATCGGTGCCGGCATAGCCTCCGCGCTCAGCGCCATCCACGCCGAGGGCATCGTGCATCTCGACCTCAAGCCCGCGAACGTGCTGCTGACCGAGGACGGCCCCCGCGTCATCGACTTCGGTATCGCGCAGATCGAGCGGCTGACCGGGCCCCGGAGTGGGTTTGCCGGTACCTACGCCTACGCCTCGCCTGAACAGATCTTGGAGCACGAGCAGTTCACCCCGGCCAGCGACGTGTTCTCCCTCGGCACGCTCCTCGCCCGGCTCGCCCTGGGGCGCCTTCCCTGGGGAAGGAAGGTCCTCGCCGTGATGAGTAACATCTGCGGCGGCACGCCCGACCTGGCGGGTCTGCCGGCCGAACTGGAGGAGGTGGTGCGGTCGTGCCTCCAGACCGATCCGGCCCGGCGGCCGACCCCCGCCGAGGTCGCCGCGGCCCTCGGGGCCGGCCCGGCGGGGGCATCCCTCGGACCGAAAGCTGAACGGTGCGCCCCGCCGCCCCTGCCCGCCGAGGCGACGACCCTCATCCGCGAGCACGCCGCCCTCCCGGTCACCCACCGCTTCGAGGCGCTCCTCCACACTCGGGTCGAGGAACCGGACGACACCACGGTCGCCGCACAGCCGGAGATGGGCGGTGACACCACTGCCACACTGCCCGAGGCCCGCATACCCGACTCGGCGGCCCAGGACATCGAAGCCCAAGTCCTCGCCTGGGAACGCGAAGGCGGCTCGAAGCCGACCGAGCAGGTGCGCCGGGAATGCGGCGCCAGTGCTCCCGCTGCGACGATGAGAGCGACCAGGAGTGCGCCGTCGATGCCGTGAGTGTCTGCGAGCCTGCCGGAGACGGCTTATCCGGCAGCTATGCCGAGGGGGCCGCCGGCGTCCTGTTGTGGGGAGCGCTCGGAGCAACTCCGGCCGGAAATCGGTTCGCAGGTGTGATGCGGTAGCAGAACATGCGGTAGCAGAACATGCGGGACGAGGGCTTGCGGGGGCGCACCACCTCGCAGGCCCGCTCTGATGAAAGGACTGTCTTGTGAGAGGCAAGTGGCCCACGATGCGGCAGCGCTGGCGTGGTGCGCTCTTTACCGCCCTGTTCGGGTGTGTCGTGGCAGGCCCGATAAAACTGCTGGATTCTGGTATCGGCTGGGACGCTGTTCTGGTCATGCTGGTCGGGGGTGTTGCAGGAGCAGTCGTGGGCTTCGTGTTCCCCTATGGCTCGCGGCCGGGGGAAACGCCCGGCTTCGCCTCCACCGTCTCCGCCCTATCCGCTGCCTCCCCCGCCGAAATGACGTAGGGGACTGCGCCCCTGTGCCTCTGCGCTCGTGCGGAAGCCAGGGGCAGACCTTGGTCATAGATGAAGAGGACGGTTCCGTGACGCCGGTGTCCCCGCAACCCCGCGCGGTGCGGAGAGGCGAAGTTTGCGTCACCGACGACGGCCAGGTGCGCCTAAAAGCCCGAAGGTGCGGCCTCTCTGCAAGGTCGCGGCGGGGGAGTGCTGGTCATCGGGGTGTCCTGTTCCGGGTCCGGGCGGTGGTGGTGGATCACCGCGAACACGGACTGGGCCAGGAGGTGCGGGGTTGCCGGTCGGTGCATCGTGGTCGGGTGGGCCGGGCCGGCGGGTAAGTCGGGGATGTCCAGGGCGTTGTCGGGCAGGCAGTGGCCGCAGGCGCATACGCCGGAGACGAGGAGCCGGCGTGCTTGGTCGCGGGGGACGGGGCGTTGTCGTTTGCCTGCCCTGCCACTTCTACGAGAGGCGGAGCGCTCTCGCTGCGGACGAGGGCGCCAGGCCGTTAGTTGCGCAGGGTGAGTGTCACGTCGGCCTTGTCGTCGGGCTGTCCCTCACTCCAATTCTGCACGTGAATATTTCTGGAATCGCTTGCGCCTGGAAAGAGAATCATATTCGCGAAGGCTGACGCACCGTCCAAGTCGCCGGTGTCCTCACTGGTCCCCTCATAGAATTCGACGAGGCCTTCAGTCACGCGGATGACACCATTCGGATCAACCGTGAGCTTGTAGTGAACTTCGACTCTTACCTCTCCGCCGCACTTGGACCATGCTCGGATTTTAGTGGAAGTACCGCTTGTGATCACGCGTGGGATGAGCGAGAAGCTTCGGTTGCAGACTGTGTTCGGGCCAAAGTCTTCATAATCCATGATCCGCATGCTGACGCTTCCGGTCACCGTCCGCTGTGCGGCCTGGGCATTCGTCGCCAGAGCGGGGACCGCGATGGCTGCTGCGGCGGGAATAACGAGTACCCGCCAAAGCATGGAGCGATAGGAGCCCTGGCGTACACCTTTTACCTTCATGAGGTTTCCCTCCATCAAGATGAGTGCGCGAGCCTGAAACCCAGACGGCCCGTGCCGCTGCTTCTTTCCAAGTTACGCCGCAAATCACCCGTGCGCATTTTTGACTTCGAGCGTCACACCTTTATTTGTTGAATGATCAGTTATTTCCTCGCCCGGTCGTGGCTTTGACTACCTTCGGCCGCATCCTGCAAGTCGCCACCTAGAGGGTCGTAAGTAGCGATGCCTTACAGCAGTAAATATAATTAGCATTTTCAGAACCGGCCGACGCCAGCTGGTGGGAAGTGGAGACCTCGCCGGGCATGCGGACGGCGTCCGCGCTCTTCCTCTGGTCCGCCCGGTGATCCAAACGAGACTGCCTAGCGGGTCCGACCGCGGTGTGGGGGCGAGCCGCATGAGCATCGCCAAGCTGCCTGAGGGGCGACTCCGTCATTCCCTCGTATCGAACGCTTCGTCACAACACGGCCACATCCGCCCCACACTGTCTGCCGGGCGTCGAAGATCACCCGCATGCACAAAACCCTCATCACGGCCGCTGCCGTCCTGCTCCTCACCGGACTCACCGCATGCAGCAACAGCAAGACCTCCGCACCTGCGGACAACACGGCCAAGCCCGCAGCGGCTAGCACGCCGGTCACCGCGAGCACCTCCTTCACCCGGATCGCCGCAAAGGTCACCACGGCAAAACTTGCCGACGTTGTCACCGCCGCCAACGACGGTAACCACCTCCTCGGTCGGCCGAACCAGTACACGTCGAAGGTCGACTTCACGGACTCCCGGATCAAGGCGTCCGACGTGGCTGGCACGGCGAAGGGCGACGTCGACCGCGGCGGCTCCGTCGAGGTGTTCGGGAACTCCGAGGACGCACAGACCCGCGCCAAGTACATCCAGACCGTCACGAAGAGCATGCCCGCGCTCTCCGAGTACGACTACGTCGACGGCACCGTACTGGTCCGCGTCTCGCACTACCTCACCCCGCAACAGGCCGCCGCGTACAAGACCGCCGCCAACGGACTCAGCTGAGAGGGCCCGCCACCATGAGACGAACCCTCGCCGGGGAGCCTGCCGTGGATCGCGGATGACGATCTGTGGGCACTGATCCACGATCACAGCCGGCTGCCCACGGTCCGCCGCCGAGCACAACTCCACGTTCGCGACGGCAGATCAGGACACGCTCGACAAGATCGTGTTACAAGATCTTGGTGACGAGTCGACCGCCTGTTTCAATACGCGCATGATTACGGGGCTCTGCACCTCCGTCGGCATGGTGATTGGCCTGCTTCTCGCGGCACGGCGGGCGCGGCGAACAGCCGCGCGGGCCGCAGCGGGGGAAGCACTCTTCTTTCAGGTCGGTGCGAACCTGCAGGCCGGGGGACGCCGCCAATACAGCCTTGGCCGGGTGCAGGCCGGAGGCGATTTCCGGTGGCAGCCGCGCCGGTCATGGACGCGGCTGCGTGAACTTCCTGCAGATCTGAGCTACATCCGCGCACGCGAGGCTACCTTCGGCGAAGGCTTGTGGCTTCCGCCCAGGGCACTGGTGATCGAGTGTGAATCGTCTGCGGGGCCCGTACGGCTCTGGGCCCGCGTGGAGCAGGCGACGCAAGTGGTGGAGATGATCCGGCGTACGAGTAACCCGAGCTCGTCGGGCGCCCCGGTTCCCGACATCAGCAGCTGACACCAAGAGACGTGGACACCAGCGATCGGGGCATGACCTCAGCTGACGGGCGCGTTCAGCTCGGCGAGCAGGATGCGGTGCAGCTGGTCGAAGACTCCGGCCTGCTGCCAACGATCCAGCCGTCGCCAGCAGGTCTGTCCCGAGCCGAACCCCAGCTCCGGCGGCAGGAGTTGCCATCGCGGCGCTACAGCGTGCGGATCGAACGACTCGCGATTCGGGGAGCCCGGCGTCCGGCTGTGCTTCTTCGTCGATCTGCGCCAGGAGCCGACGCGTAGAGGCGGGCACCGCGGGGCTGTCAAAAGCTCCAGCTGTAGAGGCCACCACCCGTACTCAGCACGGATGCCGCGAGCCGGGCGACTTCCTGCAGGACCGCCAGGAGGCCATCGTCGGTCATGTTGTCGCCGTCGGCGGTCCTGAGCCTCGTGGTCCAGCGGTCTGCCAGCTCCGCCAGTTCGGCGGAGCTGGCCCTGGCCAACGCCCGGGCCAACCGTGGCGGCAGAGCGAATATCTCGACGCCATCGTTCTCGGGCTCGATGACCTCGTTCGGCCACGGCCACCGGTTGAGCTGGTCCGGTGGCGGGATCTCGGCCGAGGGCGCCGCAGAGTACATGTCCCACTCGACAATGACGCTGTCCGGCTCGATGAAGTGACAGGTCACCGACTCAAAGGCCCGGCCGGGTGCTCCCAGGTACGTTGCGGCGGCAGTCTCCTCGTCGGAGGCGAGGAAGAACACGATGTCGTGGGCCATCCCGGCATGATGCCAACCCTCCGTGCGGGCGCCAGCGGGGTCCAACTCGACCAGGCGTCATCCATCTTGGCCAGTCTGCAGTCTCCGCCCTCCCTGTGGTGGAGAGGCCCGGCCGTCGGTGCCGACCGCTACCGTAGATCTCGTAGTGAACGGCATGCCGCGAACCGCCGTTTCCGCTGCTGCCCCGCGCCCACGCCGCACCCGGGGGAGCACCGTCGGACAAGGACCGAAGTCGGGTCTGATCACCCGCCACGGTGACAAGGCCGTGTCCGTCCACGGCGAGAAGAAGGACAACGGCACCGCTGTGGTCCAGTGGCCGTTCGCCGACGCGACCATCAGAAGTGGAACCTGGAGGCCACCACCGGCGGCTGCTACGTCGTACGTGCCGTCCACAGCGGCAAGGCGATGTCCGTCAACGCCGAAAGCCACGACAACGGCGCTGCGATCGTGTAATGGGGCTACAGCGACGGCAAGGAACATCAGCAGTGGCGCCTGGTGGAGAAGGACAACGAGTACTTCGCGCTGCAGAACGGAAACAGCGGCATGTCCTTGTCCGTCAACGGTGAGAGCACTGACAACGGCACTGCCCTGGTCCAGTGGCCCGGCGGAGACGGCGACCATCAGCAGTTCCGTCTCGGCTGATCGGACCGCTGGGAACCGTTCATCACGGTCCACGGTCCACGGTGCCCGGCTTCCCAGGCGGACCGGTGGCTCCAGCCTGCGGCATCCACTGTGCCGGGCGACCGGTGTGGTCGCCCGGCACCGACGTGATCAGCCCAGCAGTGTGACTGCCGGATCGAGGGTGGTCCCGGTGGCTGTGTAGGTGGCCGACTGACCGTTGTCGCAGTACGAGACGTAGCGGTTGCCGAGCTCGTCCGTACCGGCCACGGCATGCACCAGTGGCCGCACCTCGGTGCCTTCAGCCCAGCCCGTGGTGGACAGGTCGATGGTCCGGGACTGGTTGACCGGATACGACTCCGTCGGCGCCGACACTTCACCGGTATGGCTGCTGGGCTGCCAGTTCAGGACGTAGCCGGAATTGTTGACCACGGTGACCTTCTGGACGCAGGGCTCCGCCGCCGCGGGCGTTACAGCCGAAGCCGCGGCCACGGGCAGCAGGACGAGTACGGCTGCTCCGGCCATCGGGAGTGCTGCACGGCGCAGGGTCCGCCTCATTGTCTTCCTCCGGTACTCGGTGCGCGGCGGGCTACTCCCGCCGCGCGTCGAGGCCTTCGCGTACCCGGGAGCGGAGAGGGAAACGTGGGGCGTGCGGGACAGCGGTGACTTTGCGTCGGCTTTCTGCCGGGGGGGAGTTGGTCGCAGTGCAGGCCAGAACCTGCCGGGTGGAGCCACCCGGTCAAATGGAATGGCCGAACAACGATGGAGGTGCCGAACTCCGGTGGAGGGACTCCCGCGGCGATCAACGACGTCTCGGACTACCTCGCCCACGACGAATGGGAGGTGGGACTCCTGGAGGAACTCGGCGACGTCCACCGGTTTCCGCTCAACTTCTGGGAAAGCCTCGCCACGGCCGCCGGGCTGATACGGCTGAAGAGAAGCGCGGCCCGGTGCCACTGGCGCTGCTACGAATCCCGAAACGG
Source organism: Streptomyces sp. NPDC005574 (assembly GCF_040605435.1). Taxonomy (NCBI): domain Bacteria; kingdom Bacillati; phylum Actinomycetota; class Actinomycetes; order Kitasatosporales; family Streptomycetaceae; genus Streptomyces; species Streptomyces sp. NPDC005574. The sequence goes on along the minus strand of NZ_JBEXCW010000008.1, from coordinate 25,238 downwards.
GATCATCCGCCCCGATCTCACTCTTCGGCCGGCCAGCGGGAGCCGACGGCAGACTCCCTTATCCGGAGCCGGTGTCGTGCGGCCGATGTGGAGCATCGGAAACCGAACACCAACCAGTGAGGAAGCCGTCAACATCGCACGCCTGTGGGTCGAGTTCAACCCCGCCCTGGGGCCCGGCGAGTGTTCCTCGGTCCCACTTGCCCCCCTCGGCCCCTCGCAGTGGCGACACCTTCAGCCCGGCCAAACGATCGAGGAGCAAGAACATTCCATGCGCATGACCAAGAACCGGCCGCCCTACGCGGCGCCCACACCAGGCGCCGCCACCTGTGCATCCTCGATGAAGGCGGGAGGCGCAGGAACTCGGTGAGCGGTGCAGCAATGGCGGAAACCTGCCCATCCGGTACCGGCTCACGGCCGATACATGATCCACCCGCGACTAGCGACATCCGGACGAGTCAATGAAACTCCTTGCCCGTCAGCAGTGGCGCCCCTAGCCTCCGGCGTCATGCGCACACGAACCGCCGCCTGCGGCGCAGCCCTCCTCATCACACTCGCTGCATGCACCACCCACGCCCCCACCCCGACCCCTGTTCCCGCCAAGCCGGTCGAAGTGACCCAATACGGGACGGAGATGAGGCACGGTCACCTCGTCTTCTCCGCCCAGTACACGATCCGCAACACCAGCCGATCACCCATCGAGTACGAGATCGCGTTCAAGTTCGACGGCGACGGTCCGCTGGAGCCCAAATGGGTCACCCGGACTGTCAGCGCCCAAAAAACCTACGATGGCACCGTGTTCGTTCCCTGGAGACGGGACGCGGTTTCAACAGGAGTAGAAATCAGCCAAGTGAACCAAACTCCGCTCTGACGTCATCCGCCTCCCGCACATATGTTGACGGGCACCTCCAGCGCAGCCAGCGGCCCCGCGGAGGTTCAGCAAGACCGCGCGCCTCTGTATCCGGGAACACAGCCTGGTCAAGCACGAGGGCACCCAGTCCGTCCTGTGGGGCGAAGAGGTCCGCAAGAAGTTCAACGCCGACTGCGTCGTCTACGCGGCAGGCGGGCCCTCGCCGCTGGACTTGCCGCTGCCGCGGGCTGCCGAACCCGCGAGCAAAGGTGCTGGTTCAAAAAACCGCAAATGTCCTCGACGCCCTGCCGAAGTCCGCGCAGCCGGGCGCGAAGAAGGCCATCCAGAACATCTCTACGACGCCGAGGACAGGCAGTGGTCAGCTGAACGTGTTGCAGCTGGCGACGCGGCCGGAGCGGTAGCCGGTGGAGAACCATTGCCGGCGCTGGCTCGCGGAGCCGTGGGTCCAGGTGTCGGGTGTGACCTTGCCCTGGTAGCGCTGCTGGATACGGTCGTCTCCGACGGCGGCGGCCGCGTCCAGCCCGCGGTTGATGTCGTCCTTCGTCAAGTCGGTGATCAGTGGCTTACCGCTCTTGGGGTCGGGAGTGGTGGTGGCGTGATGGGCCCACACTCCGGCGTAGCAGTCCGCCTGCAACTCGAGTTTCACCGAGCCGCTGTTCTGGCCCTTTCCGCTGCCGCGGGAGATCGTTCCGCTGAGGTCCTGGACGTGGTGGCCGTATTCGTGCGCGATGACGTAGGCCTCGGCGAACGGGCCGCCCTTGGCGCCGAACTTGCTGCTCAGGTCGTTGAAGAAGCCGAGGTCGAGATAGACCTTGTCGTCGGCTGAGCAGTAGAAGGGGCCGACGTCGGACGTCGCGTTCCCGCAGCCGGTGTTCACACTGCCGGTGAACAGGAACGTCGGGGCCTGCTGGTAGGGCTTGCCGGCGGCTGTCTCCGTCTGCTCCCAGAATGCCTGCACGCTGTCTACCACGGCGACGATCCGGCACTCCTCCTTGCGGTTGGCGTCGGCACCGGTCCGGCAGTTGGCCGCGAGGTCCGCGGCTGACTTGCCGGACGAGGACGTGTCGCTGCTGCCCGAGCCGAACATGCCGGGGTCGACACCCAAGAGCACGGACGCGACCACCACCACGAGCCCGACCAGTCCCCCGCCGATGGTCTTCCCGCCGCCCGGGATCCCGCCCAGCGCACCTCCCCGCCCGTCCGCGACCTCGGACGTGTCCAGAGCCGCATCGTCGTCGAATTGCATACGTTGACCCTCCCTCAAGCAGCGCGCCGGACCGCCCCGCGTCGTCCCGCTCGCCTACCCCGTACGAGGGCATCCCCATCCCGTCCTCTTCCTGCTCCGCCTCTTGAAAAGGCCGGCGGGTGACGCCGTGACGCCGCGAAGGGCAGACCGCCGTGCGCGGTAACGGCCGCTCCATGCCGTCGACCGCGCAGCGGGCCCCCCTGGCGCCGGTGCCAGGACCGTGCCCGCGAGGTTCAGACGACGGACGGGCGCCGCGGGTCGGAGGCGCGGGCGACGTCGGCCAGGGCGCAGCCGAGGACCACCCGGACGGTGGCCTGGGCCGAGGCTGGGCCGCGCTTCAGCGAGGCAGCAGGACGTCGACCTGCCCCCGGATGTCCTGCACGATCTCCTCGACGCTCAAGGCGATGTTCACGCTCGCCGCCGTGCTGAGGAACATCACGGCGGACACGATGTGTGCCAGCGTCGCGGCGTCGCCCTCTGTGACCCGCTCGTCTCGGCGCAGCACGGCGGCGATGGCCTCCTCGGCCTGCGCGACGATGGCGAGTGCCGCGCTGTGCCGGGGCTCCTCGGGGTCGCCGAAGACCATCTCTCGCAGGTAGGTACGTCCGTTGTCGATCTGGGTGCGGTTGCACTCGACAATCGGCCGGACGATCGCCAGCACCGCGTCCAGCACGCCTGGGATGGCCTCGGCGTCCGCCCGGCCCTGCTCAAGCGCTTCGGCGTACTTGGCGTTCTGGACCAGGAGGAGGAGTTCGCCCTTGGTCTTGGCATAAAGGAACAGGGTCCCGGTGCCGATGTCGGCCTTGTCGGCGATCTGCTGGGTCGTGACCTCATCGACGCCGTGTTCGGCGAACAGTTCGCTGGCAGCAGCGACAATGCGGTCGAGTTTTTCCCGCTTGTTCCGCTCGCGCCGTCCGGCCGACTGGGAGGCGACAGGCATGACGGTGTCCTCCAGGAATAGATTCTGACTTCAATCAATTATGATTGCAGTCAGTACCGTGTGGGCTCGAATGTGGCTCCGCTCATTCTCCCATGGCGGGGCGAGGAGTCATTGCTCCATCCGTGCACAGCCACGCACGTCACATCCCCTCGGAAAGAAGGAACACCCATGCCCACTCTCGATGGAGCAGTCGTCCTCGTCACCGGCGCCAATGGCGGTATCGGCACCCGCTTCGTCCACGACGCCCTGGCCCGCGGCGCCGCCAAGGTCTACGCCACCGCCCGCTCCCCCCGCGCCTGGGACGATGACCGCATCGTCCCCCTGACCCTCGACGTCACCGACCGCGCGTCGATCGACGCGGCCGTCACCGACGCGGCGGATGCCACCGTGCTCGTCAACAACGCGGGCGCCATCCCGCCGAGCGCGAGCCTGCTGGACGTCACCGACGCGGACATCCGGGCGAACATGGAGACGAACTTCTTCGGACCGGTCTTCCTCGCCCGCGCCTTCGCACCGGTCCTCGCCGCCAAGAAGGGGTCAATCCTCATCGACGTGCACTCCGTTGCCAGCTGGTATGCCTTCGGCGGCGCCTACAGCGCGTCCAAGGCTGCACTGTGGTCGGCCACCAACTCGCTGCGCATCGAGTTCGCACTCATGGGCGTCCACGTGACGGGTGTGCACATGGGCTACGTCGACACCGATATGGCCGCGCACGCTGACGGACCCAAGATGCCGCCGGCGCAGCTGGTGACGACGGTCTACGACGCCGTTGAGGCCGGCGAATACGAGGTCCTGGCCGACGAGTTGACCAAGGGGGTCAAGGCGGCTCTGAGCGGCCCGGTCGAGGCGCTTTACCCGGACCTGCACAGCACGAACGCCTGACATTTCCCTTCGGTCCCGACGCGATCTCTTCGCGTCGGGACCCCGTGATCCACGGCGTTCGAACGGTTGGCCGGCCGGTGTCGGGAAGGGGCTGCACCGTCGAGGCCGTCCAGCCGTGGATGACATCGGCGGTCGATCCGGCAGCAGCCCCGATCAGCAGCGGGCACCATCGTGCTGACAGACCATCGCGGCTGTCGCGCCACGGGCTCAGCCGGTGCCAGGCACCGCGAGTTCGGCCCGGTCGGTGTCGGTGAAGCTCGGTCAGGCCATGCTCGGCGCGCACTCGTCCGCGCATCATCCGGTGCAGTTCGTCCAGCGACCGCCAGGGCACTTCCGCCGACACCACTCGCAGCAGTGTCGGCGGGTACAGGCTGCGCCACTGGGTGGTGCGTCCTGGCCAATCGGCCCGTGGCCCGGAGAGGGCGCCGATGCGTTCGGCTTCGCCCGCGATGCTGGTACGCCGGTCGACCACGGTGCCGTGGGCCCCGCGACAAGCGAGGACAGCCGCGGCATCTGCTGCGTCCGTGCTCGCATTTTAATGGGTGTCAGTGTTGCCGGTTGGCGATGCCGAGGTAGTGCCCGAGCCGGTACTCGAAGTCGATTCCGGCCTGTTCGACGACGGCCTGCGTGCCGACGGCGCGGGTGAGGAACCCGGGGAGGGTGAGGGATCGGGTGAACTCGCCGTACGCGGCGACCAGGTCCGCGTCCGGGGACAGGGATGCCCGGTTGATCTGGGTTTTGGCTGAGGCGAGTGCGGTGCGGTCGAAGGAGGCGACCCGGGCGGTGACAGTGCCGACGAAGGCGTCGAGTTCGCTGTCGGGGAGGGCGCGGGTGATCCAGCCCCAGCGTTCGGCGGTGTCGGCGTCGTAGTCGTCGCTGGTGAGGATGGCTTCCAGGGCGCGGTCGCGTCCGATGGCGCGGGGCAGGCGTTCGGTGCCCCCACCGCCGGGCAGCAGTCCGCTACCGACCTCGGGCTGTCCGAAGATCGCCTTCTCCCGGCTGGCGTAGCGCAGATCGAGGGCGAGGGCGAGCTCGTTTTCGCCGCCACGCGTGCGTCCACGGATGGCCGCGATGGTGATGTACGGCGCTCTGGAGAGTTCCAGGACCAGATTCGTCCATGCCGGCACCGCGTTCGGGTCCTCGGGGGCGGGGAAGTCGGCGGCGGCCAGGTCGAAATGGTTGTAGAAGAAGTCGGGGGTGGCGCTGTCGAACAGCACGACCGGGATGTCCGGGTCGGTGGCCAGTTCGGCGACGATCTCGATGAGGCGCAGGACTGTCTCGCCGGCGAAGAGGTTGACAGGTGGGTTGGCGAACGTGATCCTCGCGATCTGCGGCGAGGTGCGCTCGTAGTGCTCTGTTCACTCATGGCTGACTTCAGATGCATGACGGATATCAGACGGCGACGGGGCGCGAGGAGGGCCAGGAAACCGGGGCGGATGGCGTTGCCGAGCAGATCCGGCGGTCCCGCTTGCCGTCTGCGCGCCGCTCACTCCTCGTAGCGCGGGAGGATCTCGCCGTTCTTGACGTAGGTGAGGGCGGCGGTGACGTCGTAGGCGTGGATCGCGGAGACTTGCGGTGCCAGCCGGTTGGACAGGTCCTCGATCACGTTGCCGGTGAAGAAGGCGTCCCGTGCCGCGGTGTCGGTGAACCCGAGGCTGAGGGAGGCGTGGAAGTGCTGGTCGTGGGGGTTGTCGTGGGCGACGTCCGGGGTGTCCCAGAGTTTTTCGAGCCAGGGCAGAAACGTCTGCGTGCGCAGTTCCTTCAGCACTCCGGTGCCAGTGCCAGTGCCAGTGCCAGCGAGCGCGGGAGCGAGCTGCTCGTTGACGAACTTCCGGAAGGCGCCCGCGCCGACCCCCTCTCTGCGGCGCAGGTAGATCAGCGCGCGGGCACCGACCGTCTCTCCGGGGCCTGCGACGTCGTACCACCGAGAGGAGTTCGGCGGGCCGGCATAGAGCAGGGTGCGGCGGAACACGTTGATCTCGTCGGCGTAGGCCAGCTTAGTCTGCTTGCGCCCTTTCAGGGGTGCGAGCGCCGATTGGAAGGTGACTTCCGCGACGCCGTCGACCTTGCGGTCGGCGGGGATCGCGGTCTGGACCCCGTCGGTGGCCGGCCACAGGCCCGTGTTGTGCTCGGCGAGGTGGATCTGCCGGTACTCCTCCAGGCCCGGGGTGGCGGAGATGATCCCTGAGTGCGGGCCCTTCCAGTGGTCCATGCCGGTCTGGCGGGGCTGGTCGGTGCGCACCCACAGCAAGATCGAGGAGGCGAGGGGCTTCTTCACGTCCAGGGGTGCGACGGCCGGTGACGTGCTCATGGTGTTGCCCTTCTCTTCCTGGTCGGATGGTGGTCATCGGGCCAGGAACTCGACCGCTACGGGGGCGAACTCCTGGTGGTACTGGAAGATGCCGCCGTGCCCGGAGTCGGGGTAGATGATCACCCTGCTGTCCTTGATGCGCCGGTGCAGGTCCTGCGACAGGACCGAGGGCACCATGCGGTCGTTGTCGCCGTTGGCGATCAGGGTGGGCTGCGTGATCGTCGACAGGTCGTCGGGGGTGGAGCGCCCCCACTTCTTGATCGCCTTCAGCTGTGTCTGGAACGCCTTGACCTTGATGTCCGCGTCGCGGTCGACGGTGCGCTCCTTGAGCCGGTTGACGAACGCGCGCGCGGCGGGCTTGCCGGTGGCGTTGCGGTTGAAGAACAGGAACTCCTTGGGGTCCGACCGGGTCAAGGCGGCGCGCAGCATGTCCCGGTAGGTGGTGCCGGCGACCTTGTCGATGTCCTTGCCGCCCTTGGGCCCGGTGCCGGTGAGGACGAGCTTGCGGATGAGCTCGGGGTGCTTGACCACCAGGGCCTGGGCGACCATGCCGCCGAGGGAGAAGGAGAAGACGTCGATCTTGTCGTACCCGAGCGCCTTGATGAAGGTGTAGGCGTCGTCGGCCATCGCCTCGACACTGTCCGGCACCTGGCCGGTGGACGCTCCGACACCGCGGTTGTCGAAGGCGATGACGTGACGGCCCTTCGCGACGGGGTCGATGATGCGGGGGTCCCAGTTGTCCAGGGTCGCGGCGAGGTGGACGAAGAAGACGACGGGGATACCGCCCTTCGGGCCCAGCTCGCGGTAGGCGTAGGTGACGCCACCGGCACTGACGGTGCGGGCCGGGGCCTTCGCGTAGGAGGTGATGACGGCTTCGTCAGGGGTGTCGGTGCTGCTCATGACGGATTCTCCTTGCGTGTTCTGTGTCGCGGTGTGTTTTCGTGTCGCCCGTCGCGGTCGCGGCGGGTCAGCTGTTACCGATGACGGCCTTGCCGCGGATGCCACCCTGGGACAGGGACTGCAGCGCCTGGGGGGTCTGATCGAAGGCGACCACCTTTCCCACGACCGGACGCACCACGCCCTCGTCGATGAGGGTGGTGATCTGGCGGAGCTGGTCGCCGCTGGCGCGCATGAGCAGGAACTCGTACGTCACGCCGAGCTTCTTGGCCTGCCTGCGGATCTTGCCGCTCAGGCCTGCGACCGCCAGGCGCAGCAGCGGGTTCAGGCCGGCCTGGCGGGCGAACGCGGGGTCCGGGGGACCAGCGATCCCGATGGCCTTGCCGCCGGGCTTGAGCACCCGCAGGGACTTCTCGAGAGTCTCCCCACCGAGGCTGTCCAACACCAGGTCGTAGCCGGTCAGGAGCTGCTCGAAGTCCTGGGTGCGGTAATCGATCACCGTGTCCGCGCCGAGCGCGCGCACGAAGTGCGCGTTGGAACCGCTGGCGGTCGTTGCGACGCTCGCGCCGAGGTGCGAGGCGAGCTGGATCGCGATCGAACCGACCCCGCCGGCGCCGGCGTGGATGAGAACCTTCTGCCCGGGCCGCACCCTCCCGCGCTCCACCAGCGCCTGCCACGCCGTGAGCGCCACCAGCGGCAGCGAGCCCGCCTCTTCCATGTTGATCGAGGCGGGCTTGAGCGCCAGGTCGCCCTCCGCGACGGCGATGCGCTCGGCGAACGTGCCGATGCGGTCCTGGTCGGGCCGGCCGTAGACCTCGTCGCCGGGCTTGAAGCCGCGAACCGCCGTTCCGACGCTGATGACGGTGCCCGCGACGTCGTTGCCCAGGATCAGCGGCAGCTTGTACGGCAGGATCTGCTTGAACTCACCGGCGCGGATCTTCTCATCCAGCGGGTTCAGCCCGGCAGCCTCCACCCGCACAAGCACGTCGTGCTCCCTCACGGTGGGCTCGGGGACCTCCACCTCCTGCAGCGGCTCCTTGTACTTGGTGACGACGAACGCTCTCATGGGGCGTCTCTCCTTGCCTTCATCCTATTTATCCAGGTCTGAGACCAGGTCGGTCAATTCAGCGCGACTTCCCGGGTCTCGCCCCACTCGACCAACCCGAGTACACTCAACTATGAGTGTACTCATAATTATTGTCAAGGGAGGCCCCATGGGGCGTGGTCACATGCCGATCGGGCGCCGCGAGCGGGCCAAACAGGCCAAGCGCGAGCGCATCATGACCGCGGCCCGCGAACTGTTCGCCGAACACGGCGTCAGCGGGGTCACGACGCAGCAGATCGCCCACCGGGCCGATGTCGCGATCGGCACCCTCTACCGGTACGCGTCCACGAAGGCCGAGCTGCTGATCATGGTGCAGAACGAGAAGTTCGCCACCGCCATCGACGACGGCCTCGCCGCCGCGAACGCCATGGTCGGACAGGGCGCACTGGAGCCGGTAGCCGCTCTCATCCGTCCCGTCGTGGAGTGCCTGAGGGAGCACAACGAGAACGGCCGCACATACCTGCACGAACTCGTCTTCGGCGACCCGGCCGAGCCCTACCGGCAAGCGGGCCTGGCCCTTGCCGGCTGTCTCGAGGACGGCATCACCGGCCTACTCACCCGCGACGAGCACATCGACGCCGCCGACGCGGCAACGCTGGCGCGGGTGATCACCGCGATCATCCACATCAGCACCACCGCCACCGTGTACCTGCACCACAGCGACGAAGCCGTCCTCGCCGACATCCGCGACCAGATCCAGGCCACCCTGGCGCCCCACCACCGCGCGGCATGACTACTCGCTCCACGAGCCAATAATCGAACACTCCGGAAAGGGGGCACGTCATGAGCGCGCACTACGACGTCGTCGTCCTCGGCGCCGGCTCGAGCGGGTACGTCGCCGCGATCCGCGCCGCGCAACTCGGCAAGAACATCCAGCCCGGTCGCCGCCGGAGCGGGACCAGATCAGGACACGCTTGCCGGACCACCGGCCCACGAGTGCCCGGTAGCCATCCCACTTCGGCTCTGCCGCATGATCCAGTGCGAGTGCGGGATCGGCGGTGGCCTCGGCAAGCACCGGATCCGGCAGAGACCAGGTCGAAGACATGGTTGACGTCTTCCACCATGCGTCGGGCGTGCGGGTCGGTGTCGCCCGGTCAGCGGATCCGGGGCAGGGTCTTGTCCGGGTGCGCGGCGTGTACGTACTTCACGGCGATGCTGGGGTGGATGCCGAAGAGGCGGACGCGGTGGACCGGGTCGGCGGTCTCCCGGGCCTCGTCCAGGATGCGGTCCGCCCATACCTGCCGTGGCAGCAGCCCGATCTGGTCGAACGCGGCGTGACCCAGGCGGTCGCAGCCCGGGCCGCGCGGGCCTCGGCGGCCGTCTCGCGCGGAGGACCCGGCCGCCCTCGCGACTCATCGCCACGTTCCGCGCGCGAGGCGGGTCGGGCCGCCTACCGGTGCGGTTTGTTCAGTACGCGGTCGGCCTTGCCCAGGTCGACCCGCATGGGGGTGCCGCCCTCGCGGGACAGGAGTCGGCCGAGGCGGCCGGGGCCGTTGAGGATCGCCTTCTTCACCGTGGCGAAGTAGCGCTCCTGGCCCAGCAGGCGTTTGGTGACCGGGATGGAGGTGGCGTCGGGGCCGGCGTAATAGCGCACCTTGTCGTCGTTCCCGTCGTGCACCGCCTCCCACACCGCATCCGCGACGGTGGAGGCGGGGGAGCCGGTCAGTGCCGTCTGGGCGTCGAGGAAGCGCCTGAACAGCGGGTGGTACTCGCCGGGGAAGTCGTCGGCCAGATCGATCTTGGTGAAGATGTCGGTGGCGTGCGTGCCCGGAAGGATCGCCTTCGCGACGATGCCCAGCGGGGCGAGTTCCACGTTGAGGGCCTCGGTCAGGCTCAGTACGGCCGCCTTGGACGATCCGTACACCGAGGTGTAGGGGTAGCCGTTGTGGGCGCTGATCGAGGACAGGTTGACGATCGTGCCGGAGCGGCGAGCCCGCATGGCCGGCAGAAAACTCTGGGTGAGCGCGATCAGACCGAAGACGTTCGTCTCGTACTGGGCCCGGATCTGCTCCATGGGGGAGGTCTCCAGCGGGCCCATCTGGTAGTAGCCGGCGTTGTTGACCAGCACGTCGACGGGGCCGAACTGGTCGGCCGCCAGAGTGCCGAACGCGGCCACGGCCGGCAGGTCGGTCACGTCCAGGGCGAGCACCCGCACGTTGGCGCGGTCCGGGAACGGGTTCCTGTCGTCCCGGGTCGTGGCCACCACGTTCCAGCCCCGGTCGGCGAACTTCTCCACGGTCGCGAACCCCAGGCCGCTCGCTGTTCCCGTGATCACCTTCGTCTTGGCCATGATCTGCTCCTCCGGTCGGGGACCGGCTTACAAGACCATCGGTCTGGTGTGGTTCCACTTTACGGACCGGCGGTCTCATATGCAACAGACCGGTGGGCTCTAATTGACGCGTGCCGCTACCGGGCCGAGCGGGCCGGCCTCATGGCGGCTGTTTCGGCCTCAGCCGGCGCCGAGGCGGTTGATGTCCCGGTTGTGCAGGACCGACGGGCCGCGGCCGTCGAGGCGGGTGACGGCGACCATCGCGCGGCCCACGGCGTCGGTCGTGGTGACATGGCCGGGGATGAGGCGGCGCAGCAGGGGGTAGAGAGGTGCCGTCACCCGGTAGAGGGCGCGGTACAGGCGTGTCTTGGAGACGGCACCGTTGACGGGCTGGATGTAGCCGGGCCGGAACATGTACGCGGTGAACGGCATCGCCAACAGCTCGTTCTCTGTACGGCCCTTGACCCGCGCCCACATGGAACGGCCCTTCTCTGTACTGTCGGTGCCCTCGCCGGACACGTAGACGAAGATCAGGGAAGGGCCGGCCGCGGCTACCGCCCGGGCGGCGGCGAGGGTGTAGTCGTGGGTGATCCGGGTGTACTCCTCCTCGTCGCGACCGACGGCGGAGACGCCCAGGCAGAAGAAGCAGGCGTCCACATCCTTCAACTCGCCCTGGATGTCGGCGTAGTCGGTGAAGTCGCTGTGGACGATCTCCCTCACCTTGGGGTGTGCCAGGTTCAGGGGTGTGCGGACGATGACAAGGACCTCGGTGACGTCGTCGTCCGACAGGCAGGCGCGCAGCGCACCGTGCCCCACCATGCCGGACGCGCCGAAGATGACCACACGCATGACTGCTCCTGGGGAGAGAAGGGGGGAAGGGGGTGCGTTCAGGAGGAACGTCGGGCGAGGGTGCCGGCGGTCAGCGTCAGAAGGGTGTCCTTCAGCGCCGACGGGAAGTCGACCCGCAGTGCCGCGAGGGAGGGGTCGGAGTCGTAGGCGGCGAGCATGGCCGCGGACGGCCGGGCGTGCGTCCACACCGCGCCCGCGACCAGGATCGCCTGCGAGCACAACCGGACGGCGTCCTCGCCGAGTTCGGGCAGATGAACGCGCACGGAAGCGGCCAGGTCGGAGACGTTGGCGAGGGCGCCCCGCTTGTATCGGGCCGCGACCTCGGGTGAGACGTTGTGCTCCAGTACCCCTGCCTGCGCGCTGAGCAGGTCGCACAGCACCCGGCGCTCCTCCAGTGAACGGGTGAGGATGTCGGCGAACATCTCGGCACGCCGGGCGAAGGGCAGGCCCGGTTCGAGCTCGTCCGACAGCCGTCGGGTGAGCTCCGCCGTCCACTCCTTCCAGGCGCGGTCCAGCAACTCCAGCAGGATCGCCTCGCGGGACTCGAAGTAGCGCAGCACGTTGGACTTGGCCAGGCCCACGCGCCGGCTCAACTCGTTGAGGCTGACCGCGCCGACCGCCGTCTCGTCGAGCATCGCGGCCGTCGTGTCGAGGATCGCCCGCCGCCGGACCTCACGCTGCTCCTCGCTGCGGGCGCGCTGGAAAGTCGTCATGCGCGCATATTACAGACTTCCGGTCTTTTGATGCCCGCCCACGGTCCTGCGGCAGGTGAGGAGTCCCCCTCGTCACGGTTCTCGACGGGCACCCGGGAGTCCGTCGACCATCAGGCCGAGGGTGAAGTCGAAGCGGTCGTGGACGGTTCCGGCGGTGAGCTCGGCGGCGTAGCGCTTGGTGTGCGGGAAGGTGTCGGGCAGCGCGGCGAACCGGCGCAGGAGTTCCTCACGGCTGACGACCCAGTCGTCGTCGCTGCTGTTCAGTCGCCGGTTGGCCAGGGAGACTTCGAGACTGTAGGCGTTGACGTAGAGCGTCAGGGAGTCGATCGCGTAGGCGGCCGTCTGCGGGTCGATGCCCCCGGCCAGCAGGATGGCGAGCATTCCCTCGCCGACGCGCAGCGTGTCCCGGTTGGAGGGGGCGGCGGCGAAGGCGGCCCGCGAGATGCCGGGGTACCGCAGGTACTGGTCGCGCAGCCCGGTGCAGACGTCGATGATCTGCTGCCGCCAGCCGGCGGGATCCGGCTCGGGCAGCTCGACCTGGGCGCACAGGCGGCCGATGAGCAGCTCGTCCAGGTCCTCCTTGTTGACCAGGTGGGCGTACAGCGAGGACGGTCCCGTCTCCAGTGCGGTGGCCACGCGCCGCATGGTGAGGGCTTCGTACCCCTCTCGTTCCACGATGCCGAACGCGGTGCTGACGATGGCGTCGACGGTGATCGGCTTCTTGCGGCCGCCGGACGGTCCGCGCCGCGCCGCGGGTGCGGGCGAGCCGGTGTCGAGCTGGTGGCGCGCCGCGCGCCGCTGCTCCGGAGTCGGTGACATGGGTCCAGTCTAGCAATCGGCGAACGGTGTTCTACGTCACTAAGAACAGTGTTCGTATTGTTCAGAGCGCCGTTCAGTTGTAGAACAGTGTTCGTGTCCATCACCCAGCGCTCCCTTCAGGCGCCCACCACTCCCGTACTCCCGCTGCGCACCGCATGGCTCGTCCTGGCCGTCGTGGTCCTGGCCGACCTCATGGATCTGATCGACTCCAGCATCGCCAACCTCGCCGGCCCGTCCATCCACGCCGACCTGGGCGGCGGCCAGGTGACCGTCCAGTGGGTGCTGAGCGCCTACACCGCCGCCTTCGCGCTCGGCCTCGTCGCATCGGGACGCCTCGGGGACCTGCTCGGCCGCCGACGGCTGTTCCTGCTCGGCATGACCGGCTTCACCCTGGCCTCGCTGGCCTGCGGTCTCGCTCCCGACGCGGTCTTCCTGATCGTCGCCCGCACCCTGCAGGGCCTGTGCGGATCGGTCATGATCCCGCAGGGGCTCGCCCTGGTGAAGGTCGTGTTCCCGCCCCAGCACCTGCGCAAGGCGCTGACCCCCGTCGGCCCGCTGATGGGCCTGACCATGGTGGCCGGTCCCATCCTGGCCGGCTGGCTGCTCCACCTGAACCTGTTCGGCAGCGAGTGGCGCTCCATCTTCCTGATCAACGTCCCCTTCGGCGTCGTCGCCACCGCACTCGGCCTGCGGGTCCTGCCCCGCCACGGCGGGGAGGACCCGGCGGCCCGTCTCGACCTCACCGGCATCGGCCTGCTCACCGCGGCCTCCGCCCTGCTCGTCATCCCGCTCATCCAGGGACGCGACCTCGGCTGGCCCGTCTGGACGTACGTCATGATGGCCGCCTCGGTCGTCCTCTTCGCCCTGTTCGTCGTCTCCCAGCGGCACAGCGAACACCCGGTCATCACACCGTCGTTGTTCCGCAAGCGCAGCTTCGTCGTCGGCCTGGTGATCGTCGCCGGGTTCTACGCCTCACTGAGCGCGTTCGTCCTCGTCGTCAACCTGCTGCTGCAGCAGGGCATGCACTGGTCGCCGCTGCACACCGGTCTCGCGCTGATCCCCTGGGCCCTCGGCACCGCCGTCGCCGTCCTGCTCGCGGGTGCCGTGCTCGCCGAGAAGCTGGGCCGCGCCACCCTGCACCTCGGACTGTCCGTCGCCGTCGCCGGCCTGCTCGCCCTGTGGTGGTCCATCGCCCACTGGGGCGACGACCTCACCATCGGCAAACTGGCGCCCGCGCTGCTGCTCACCGGCTTCGGCTCCGGGCTGGTGTTCGTGCCCCTGGTCGACTTCATCATCGGTGACGCCACCCCCGAGGAGGTCGGCACCGGTGCGGGCCTGCTCAACGCCGTCCAGCAGTTCGCCGGCGCCATCGGTGTCGCCGCCCTCGGGACGGTGTTCTTCGCCCGGGTCGGACACCCGTCCGCCCACTCCTACCTCGCCGCGGCGGAACTGGTCTTCGGCATCGCCGCGGCCCTGAACCTCCTGACCCTGTTGCTGGTGGGGCTGCTGCCCAAGCACGCCCAACAGGCACATGGGTGAGCCGTACGGTCGCTACAACACGCGTTCCCGCGCGACGGGTTGCGCGACAGGCCGACGGGCGGGCACGCGGTCGAGTCGCCCGCCCGGGGGCGCCGCCTCACGGTGTGGAGCGTGCCGTCGGCTCAGGCGAGGTGAGCATCCGGACCGCGTCGCGCAGGCCGGACGGACGCAGCAGCCCCGACTCCGAGCGCCGGCCCCAGCCGGGGCCGCACAGAAGGACCAGGCTCTGCGTCCGGGCGCCCCGCACTCCCCACCGTGTCGCGGCGATGTGCCGGGCCAGCGGAACACTGGCGGTGGACCGCGACTGCGACCACAGCACCACACCGGCCGGCCCGACACGCTGTACGGCGGCGAGCACCGCCTCGGCCGGGACCGCACCCCCCAACATCAGCACGGGCAGGCCCAGTTGTGCCAGCGCGGCGCTGAGCGCCTCGATCGGCAGCGTGTGCTGCTCGCCCGGCAGACACGCCAGCAGGACGGGCGAGCTGTCCGGGTGCCGCTCCCGGGCCGCCGAGGTGACGTACACCTGCCGGAGCGTCGCGGAGATGTGCCAGGACAGCAGGTGCTCGACCTCCACGTACCGGTCGTCCGAGAACTCCCACTTGCGGCCGACCGCCCGCAGGGTGGGAACCATGACCTCCTCCCAGGCCGCGATCAGCCCGTAGGCGTGGACCACGGCCGTGAGCTGCTGCTGGACCGCCTGGGCGTCCAGCCGGACCGCCGCTCGCGCGAGCCCCCGGCACTCCTGGTAGACGTCCCCGAGCGGCAGTCCGCTTCCGGAACGCGACGCCTGGTGCGCCGACGGCCGAGACGTCCGGCCCGGCGCGGGAGGAGCCGGGGGAGGCGCCGGTGCCAGTACCGGTGTGCCGGGGCGGGTGCCCCCCTTCGCGGCACGGGCGGCCTCGGCGGGAGGTACACCGGCGGCGGTGAGCCGGCACATCTCCTGCAGCATGGCGACGTCGTCCGGCGACCAGCGCCGGTGCCGGCCGTCCGCCCGCACCCTGGGCCCGAGCCCGTATCGGCGGTCCCAGGAGCGCAGCGTCGTGGGGGACACCCCGAGCTTGCGCGCCAGGAAGCCCGTCGTCACTCCCGCCTCGGCCGGGCCCCGCGGCTCGGGGGCGCTCAGTTCCATGGGGTCGGTACGGCGGCCGGAGTGCGAGACGTCCCCTGACGCGGAGGACGCGGATGACGCGGGGCGAGACGGCCGTACACCGGCACGCGGCAGGTCAGCACAGGCACTCGCCTCGATCGGGAAGCCGGGCGGGGACCGGACGGTCGCCGTCGACACTCTTTCGTGAGGGGGCGGCCGAACGGATGCAGGTGCGGACGCCGACGTGTCCTTCCTGCGCGGCGCCGACGGTCACCGGCACACCGACCGCGCGAACTACCTCGTCGTGGGGCTCGACGAGGAGTACGGGTGGGCGGTCGTCACCGACAGCCGCCGGTCCTCGGGCTTCGTACCGTCCCGCACGCCGACCCTGAGCGGGCCGCAGCGCGAAGGTGCCCTGCGGGCCATTCCGCTGACCCCGCGCGCCGACCCGCTCGTTGGGGCTGGGCGCCCGCTGATGCGGGTCAGGGTCGGCCGGGCCGACCCGCTCCCCGATACCGCTCCGCTCCACCCACGCCTTCGAAGTCACCCGTCCGGAGCGCAACCCTCCGCGCGGTGGGAGGCGAAGAGAGGGCAGGGCGGTCGGTAGGCGGCGCGGCCCGGGGGGGCGAGCTCAGGAAAGGAACGCCATGCACCTCAGTGACGAGCTTCCCGTCGATCACGAACTGGCCAGGGTGTACCGCTACGGCGCCGCGCTGTGCGGGCTGATCCTGCTGGTCTTCGGCAGCCTCGGATTCGCCGACCGGCTGAGTCCGTTCAACACCGGCGGGCAGCACCTCGCGGGCATGTCGACCAACGGCGTGCTGAGTCTCATCTCCGTGGTCGTCGGGCTCGCCCTCATCGGCGGGGCGATCGTGGGCGGCAACTTCGCCTCGACGCTCAACATGGCCGTCGGCGCGCTGTTCCTGCTGAGCGGTTTCGCCCACATCTTCATCCTGGACCGGCCCGCCAACGTCCTCGACTTCGGCATGACCAACGTGATGTTCAGCTTCGTGATGGGGCTGCTCATCCTCACCTTCGGCATGTACGGGCGGGTCTCCAGCAAGCTGTCCCACGACAACCCGTACTGGCGCCGCCGGCACGCCCGCGAGGCGGCCCGCGAGTCCCTCGCCCGCCGTCGGACGCAGGCGCCCGCCCCGCTTCCCGCGGCTACCGGCCGTACAGCCCTCGGCTCCACGCCCGCGACCGCGCGCACACTCCCGCAGGAGTGAGCGGCAGAGGCCGGGTCCCTCGTCCGCCGCCGCGGAACGAGGGACCCGGAGGGGCCGCTCGGGCCCCCGTCCCGGTGCAGGGGGACGGCGAGCTCAGCCCACCCTCGATACCGCGCGGCGCGGGACATCGGATGCGGTCCTGACCACCCGGTCGTCCGCCGCCCCCACCCGCGACTGCATCCGGCAAGGGACCAGCGGCGGAATCAGGGCGTGCGGATGAACGTGGAGCCGCGCGAGGAGGCAGGGCATGGGCCGTCACAGCTCAGGGGCGCCGCGCCGCCCGGAGGACGTCACCGCGCGGCCGCCCCGAGCCCTGCGTCATGTCCTGTTCCGGCAGCAGTGGCGGGACCTGGTGTTCCTGCACTGGCCGGCCGACCCGTTCGAGGTCGCTCGGCTGCTTCCGCCCGGTACGGTCCCCGACCTGCACAACGGCCGCACCTACGTCGGTCTGGTGTTCTTCCGCATGGAGGACCTCGGCTTCGGCAACGCGCCGCCGCTGCCGTACCTGGGCAGTTTCGGTGAGGTCAACGTCCGCCTCTACAGCCGGGACGCGCTGGGCCGGCGCGGGGTGGTGTTCCGGTCGCTGGACTGTGACCGGCTGCTGCCCGTGCTGGCCGCCGAAGCGGTCTTCCGGCTGCCCTACCGGTGGTCGCGCATCCGCGGCCGGTGGTCCGACGACCGGCTGCTGTACAGCACCCGTCGGCGCGGCGCCTCGGGGCCCGCCGCGCGCGTGTGGCTCGACGTGCACGACGCGCCGCTCTCGCCGAGTCCGCTGGAGGAGTTCCTCACGTACCGCTGGGGTCTGCACGGGCGGGCCCTCGGCCGGTCCTACTACCTGCCCAACACGCATCCGACCTGGCAGTTCCGCGACTGCACGCTGCTGGATCTGGACGACTCCCTCATCGCCTCGGCCGGACTGAGCGAGCCGGTGGGGGAACCGGTGAGCGTGCTGTACGCCCCCGGCCTGCCCGTCCGCTTCGGCACGCCCACGCTGCTTCCGCCGCCCGGGACCGGCCCCCGCCCCCCTCGCTGACCTGGCGCGACGGTACGGACCGAGTCACGCGGTCGACGGCCCACGCGTACGCGGTACGCCTGTGCCTCCTCCGTGCGCCGGAGTGCGCCCGCGTCCCGTCAGCGCGCCTGACCCATCGCGGCGATCAGCCGCTCCGCCCCCCACCGCGGACCCCGTCCACGCACCTGCCGGGTCAGTGTGGTCATGCCGGGGCGGGCGGCGGTCACGGCATCGAGGGCGGCCGGAACGTCGGCCGGGGTCAGCGCGTTGGGGTCGAGGACGACGCCCACGCCCGCGCGTTCGGCGTCCCGCGCCACGGCGAACTGGTCGCTGGAGAACGGCAGGAGCAGGGCCGGGACACCCGCGCGCAGGCACTCGGTGAACGAGTTGTTGCCGCCGTGGTGCACCATCGCGTCGACGTGCTCCAGCAGCGCCTGCTGCGGCACCGAGGGCACCACCACCGCCCGGTCGCCCGCCAGGTCGGCCAGCCGCCCGGCGCGCTCGCCCGCCGCGACGACGACGGACGTGTCTCGGGTGCCGTCCAGGACACCCGTGACGACCGTGCGCAGTACGTCGTCACGGGCGGACAGGAACGTGCCGAGGGCGACCAGCACGACCCGGTCGGCGCGGGTGCGCAACCGGTTCAGCCGGCCATGCCACGTCTGGTCCAGCGCGGGCGGCGGCGCGACGGTGTGCCCCGCGAAGAGCGTCTGGGGTCCGGCCGGGGGCTTCGGCAGCCAGGGCAGTTCCGGATACGAGTACAGGACGGCGTGCGGCGAGGTGAGGGCGAAGGCCCGGCCCGGCGGGGGAGAGGCGGGCGAGTTCCGGCGGGCGAACTCGTCGAACAGTCGCGTGAACGCCTCATCGTTCTCCCGTACGGCCGCGAGGAGTTGGGCCTCCTCCCCGGCGTCGGGGCGCAGGGCGCGCGGCCAGTCGTAGGGCATGCCGAAGTAGGCGTCGGGACCCGACAGGACGTATCCGGGGTGCCCCGGACAGAACGTCGCGTAGAGCGCGCCCAGGCAGTGCAGTGCGAGCGTCACCGGGTAGCTGAGCTGGTCCACGACGTACCAGTCCGGGCGCAGCCGCGCGTGCAGGGCCCGTAGGTCCTCGAAGACCCCTTCCGGATCCGCGAGCATGTCCGCGCGGCGGTGGCGGGCCTGGGTGAGCAGGGCTGCTATGGCGCCCTCACGGGTCGCGTCGAGGAACTCGCCGAGCCGGGCGGCCTCTTCGGCGTCCTGCCGGGTCGCCTCGGCCACACCGGTGTTGGCGTTGCGGGTCACGGCCAGCGGCTCGAAGGAGACATCGGCTTCGCGCGCCAGGTCCGCGAAGGCGGGCGCACACGCGAAGTGCACGTCCGCACCGGCCTCCCGCAGGGCCGCCGCGAGAACGGACAGCGGGCGGGCGTGGGACATGAACGGCGGGCTGACGATCACGACGCGCGGCATGGGTTCCCTTCACCGGGCCGCCGTGCGCTGACGTGTCCGCCGGCGGCCCAGGCGCATCGTAGCCCTGGTCACAGGCGTTCTCGGCATGCCGTTCGCCACCTGCGTGAAGTGCATCCGCGCGGCGGGTGGAGACGGAACCACCTACTGCCGCGACCGGGCGAACGCCTTCCGCCGCGGCATCAGGCCACCCCTTCCTGCCGACAGGAGCAGACGTGCCTCCCGCCGCCTACGTCCATGCCGCGGCGCCCCACGGGGCGGGTGCGGCCACCACGTCCGGCCGTCTGGACCCCGACCCGCTCGTGGCGGCGCGCACCGGGTTCTTCGTCCGCCGCACCGGGTCCGCCGACGGTGCCGGCGCGAGCCGGAACGCCGCGCCCCGCGGGGAACTGACCCGCCTGCTCGACGCCGAGTACGGGCCGCGGCCGACAGCGGTGGCGACAGGCGGCCCCCTCGCCCGCGAGGACGCGGCCGTGGCGTCTCTGCGCCGGGCCTGCCGTCTCGCCGTACCTCTGACACCGGAAGCCCTGCTCGCGCACGCGGACGGCGGGCCGCGTCTGACGGCCGTGCTGGCGGAGATGTGGCCGGACACGGTCCGCCGGCACGGCCCGCTGAACGCCGAGGCGCTGCTCCGCACGCGGCTGCTGGCGGCACCGGGGGCGCCGGCGGCGGCATTCCTCCTCGACCTCGCGGTGTCCGCGGGCATTCAGCCGCTCACCGCCGTCGAGGCCGCCGACCTCGCCGCGGCCGCGGATCTGCGCGCCGTACGGCACAGTGCCTGGCGCTACCTGCACCTCGTCCCGGGTGGCCGCGTGCTCCTGCCCGGTGCCTCCACCGCCGCCGACGTGTACGAGCACCTGCTGCTGGCCCCGCCGCGCCCGGGGATCACCTGGGACCGGGACCGCCTCGGAGTCGTCGTCGCCCAGACCATGCTGCTGGGCGGCCTGGACACGCCCGGGCAAGGGCTCGGTGGCGGACTGTCCGTGCTGCTCGGCGGCCTGGGGGACCGGCTCGCGGAGACGGACGGCGTCGCCGGCGCGGTCACCGTCGTAGGAGCCGGGCACGCGGACCTCGTGCGGGACCCGCGGCCGGCGTACCAGCGGGCGCCCGGGCACTGGGTCCTGCGGCTCCCGGTCGACGCGCCCGAGCCACCCCAGCAGACCGAGATGCACGCCCACCGGCCGGCACTGACCTGGTGGGCTACACGTCTCCTCGGCGCCATGCCGCGGCCGCTCGACGTGGTGCACGTCCGCTACGCCGACGACGGCAGCCTGGCGCTCGCCGAGGCCGCCGCCCGCCTCGGCGCGCGCCTGGTGTTCACCGCCACGCCCGATCCCCACCGGCAGCTCGCCGACCGCCACTCCGCCTCGGACCCCGACGACCCGGACGCGGCCGAAGCGCTCCGTCACGACGTGCACCGCGTGTTCGTCGCGGACCGGCTCGTCGAACGCGCCGACACGGTGGTGGGCATCCCCGGACGCGGTGGCACGGAGGAACTCGTGCGGCACTTCCCCGGTCTGGCCCGCGTGAACGGCGGGTCCGGACCGGCCGCGCCGCCGGAGGGCATCGCCCCCTACCGGCCCGCCCCCGACGAGGAGGACCGGCGCGCCGAACTGCTGTCCGGCCTCTTCGGCGGCGGCGACCGCCCCGGCACACTCGACCCGGTGGACCGCGGCCTGCCGCTGCTGCTGTCGGTGGGGCGGCTGCACCCGGTGAAGCAGCAGGACCTCCTGGTCCGCGCCTGGCTCGCCACCGGCCTGCACGAGTCGACGACCCTGGTCCTGATCGGCGGCGGCCCGGGGGAGGGGTCGGCCCCCGAGGCCGAGATGCGACGCCGCATCGCCGCACTGCCGGCCGGCCACCCGCGGGCCCTGCGCCGGCTCGCCCTGGTGCCCGCCCTCCCCAACGAGCGGGTGAGGCGGCTGCAGCGGGCGCTGGCCGACCCGGTGCACGGGATCCGCGCCTGGTACGTGTGCCCGAGTGCCAAGGAGGAGTTCGGCATCGCCGTCCTCGAAGCGATGGAGGCCGGCCTGCCCGCGGCCGGTCCCCTGCGCGGCGGTGTCACCCACTACCTGCGGGACGGCGCCAACGGCATCCTCCTCGACACCTCCGGACCGGCCGGACTCGCCCACGGCCTGCGCAGACTGGCGGCGGTCCCCGAGAGCGACCGGCGGGCCTTCGCCCGGGCGGGCCGCGCCCTGGTCAGGGACCGCTACTCGGTGACGGGCATGGCGGACGCCCTGGCCCGCACGTACACCTCGCTCCCGGCCCGCCGTCCGACGACCCCGCAGCCGCACGGCACGGCGGTGTGACTGGCGCGGGCGGGGTGCCGCGCCGAGAGTGAGCGCGGACCTCCGTCGGCGGCGCTGGCCAAGCGCAGTCGGCGGCAGTGGCCAAGCGCCGGACGTTCTCAGGTTCGCCGGACGTCGTTCGACCAGATCGAACATGTCGATTCCCTATCCGATGCAGAGTCGATGCAAGTTGCCGCATCGATTCGTCGCCCCGCATGGTGAGAGCACCGCAGTCGCTCCGAGCGACCGGTAACCCGCAACCTGCGGGGGAGGAGCGGCCCGACGGTGGGCCGTCCGTCCCGGGAGACCGGGACGAACCCCGCCCGCACGAGGAGCAGTCACCATGACCGCACAGCAGTCCACCGGGCAGACCCTCGAGAACACTCCGCTGTGGGCTCCGGCCGAGGAGTCGCTCGCCGACGAGGAACTCGCCGCGGGCTTCGCCGGGGACGACCAGGCCTGTCTGGCCGCCGTCTACCACCGGTGGGGCCCGCTGGTGTACTCCCTGGCGCGACGCTCCCTCGGAGACGCCCGGGAGGCGGAGGACGTCACCCAGCTCGTGTTCCTGGCGGCGTGGCGCGGACGGGGCGGGTTCGCGCCGGAGCGCGGCGCCCTGTCCGCCTGGCTGGTCGGCATCACCCGCCGCAAGATCGCCGACGCCCTCTCCGCGCGAGCCCGCCGCGCCGAACTCGTGGCCGCCGCCGGTTCGAGGATGTCCGTCCGCGTACCGGAGCGCGACTCCCAGCCGGACGCCGTCCTGGACCGTGTGCTCGTCGGCGACGAGCTCGCGAAACTCCCCGCCCCGCAGCGCCGCGTCCTCAGCCTGGCCTTCTACGACGACCTGACCCAGACCCAGATCGCGGAACTGACCGGCTGGCCCCTGGGCACGGTCAAGAGCCACGCCCGGCGGGGCCTGCACCGGCTCAGCCGCTGCCTCCGCGAGGACGGCGTCGACCGTCACCAGGAGTAATTCGACGCGGAATCAATGCAGGGCTTCCCGCATCGACCCGCGGCTCGTCCGAAGGGAATCGCGGGGCCGTTGGGGCCCGACCTTGCGCGCTCATGCATCGGAAAGACCTGTCCGCGCCCGAAGTCGTGGTGAAAGCAGCGCACCCCTGAACCGGTGCCCGCCCGCCACGGCGCGCGCTCGGCATCGACGACGTTCACGGCGGCGCGCCCTGTACGACGCGGAGAGGCAGCGCATGACCGAATCCCTGGCGGCGGCTCACATCCCCGTCTCCGATCTCGCGCTCCACGCCCTCGACGGCCGCCGGACGCCCTGGCCGCCCGATGGCGCCGGACACCTCCGCGACTGCGGGCCGTGCCGTGACCGGCTGGCCGTGTACGCGCGCGTGGTCGAGACGGGTCGGCACACGTATCCCGGCGGGACGCTCGTCAGGCCGGGCCCGCACGTCTGGGACGCCATCCGGCGCGAAGTGCGTGCCGAACACGCGGCGCGTGCCGAACACGCAGCGCGTGCCGAACACGCGGCGCGTGCCGAACACGCAGCGCGTGCCGAACACGCAGCGCGCGCCGAACACGAGCGCCGCGTCGGACACGAGCGCACGGATGCGGGAAGCGCCGGCACCCCGCCCCGGTCATCCGTCCGTCCTCGTACCCGCGGAGGCGCGGACAAGGCAGCGCGTTCAGTGGGGTGGCCCGTCGGAAGGTTCCAGCCGCACGCGTTGATGCTCGACTTCGCGCGCCGCCTCAAACGACTGGTGGTGGCCGCCGCGATCCGGCTCGTAGGCCCGCGCCGCTGACCCCAACCGGCCGCTGCGGGCGACCACTTGGGCCGGCTCACGGCGCGCCGAACCCGGTGTCCCCCCCGCCCTGCGCGCCCACGGGCATCGGCGCGGTGAGGTGGTCGAGTACGTTGGTGACGCGCGGCATGCGATCGAGGAACTCGGGCCGGGTGTCCAGGTGCAGGCGGGCGTCGCGCGCCCTCCCGGAGTGCGGGGCAGCCCGCATGGCTTTCTTCCCGGGGCCGGCCACGGATGTTCCGGCTTCGGCTACGGGGTGCTCCGGCTGACGACGAGGTCGATGACCGCGCGCAGGCCGCCACTGGCGAGAGCGGTGCGCTGCTGGTCGGCGCCGGTGCCTTCCTTGAGGAGCCGGTGCACCAGGCCGGCGACCTCCCGGCTGTCACCTGACGCGTCGAGCGCGGGTGCGACGTACTGCAGGAGCTGGTACAGCACGTCGCCGGCGCGGCGGCGGTGGCCGCTCGGGTCGATCAGGGTGTCGCTCAGGCCGTGGCGGGCCGCATGCCACATGCCGGCCTGCAACAGTTCGGGCGCGCAGTCCGGCACGGGTACCCCCGCCGCCGCGTCCGTGAGGGCGGAGTCGACCAGGGCGCGGACGATGCCCGCGAACATGACCGCGTCGTCCACCCGCAGCTGTACGTCCAGACAGCGCACCTCGACGGTGGGGTAGCGGTCCGAGAGGCGTGCCTGCCAGTACAGCTGTCCGGTGTCCGCGATGAGGCCGCAGTCGAGCAGGTGCTGCACCCGCCGGTCGTAGTCATCGGCGTCCCGGAAGGCGGGCGGCATGCCGCCGACCGGCCAGCGGTTGAAGATCACCGTGCGCCAGCTGGCGAAGCCGGTGTCGTGCCCGTCCCACAGCGGGGAGTCGGCCGACATCGCGGTGAGGGTCGGCAGCCAGGCCCGCAGCCGGTTCAGGACCTGTACGCCCGCGTCACGGCTGGGGACCGCGACGTGCACGTGCATGCCGTTGACGAGTTGCTCCGCCACGAGTTGCGGGGCCTGCGCGAGCATGGCCCGGTAGCGGGCCTGATCGGTGACGGGCACCGGCGCCTGGTCCTGGCGGGGTGGTGTCGCGCAGGCCGCGATCCGGCAGCCGTGGGTCTCGGCGGCCGCCCCGACCGCGTGCCGCAGGCGCAGCAGATGACCGCCGACCTCCTGAAGGGTGCCGCACACCGGGGTGACCACTTCGACCTGCGCCTGCAGCAGCTCGGACTGCACCTCCTGGTCACCCGCAAGCTCCGCCACCCCCGCCGCGATGTGGATCTTCTCCGCCAACGGCACCGGAACGCCACTGACAGGGTCGATCAGCAGATATTCCTCTTCCACGCCGATCGTGGTCATCGACCGCCCTCTGTTCCGCTCGCTGCCGTGATCCGGCTCGCGAGACACCTCGACGACCCGCCGCGGCGATCACCCACGAAGACGCGCCGCCCCGGGCTGTCCGAGTTCCACGGACACGTCACCGCAAACCGTGACAGACCGGCGGGGTGGGGGTGCTGCGCGCGGCAAGCCACCGGGCGTCGGAGCCGGTGATCATCTCCAGCGGGGGCCTCGCCGGTGAAGGCCGGTCAAGTGAACCGTGAGGACAAGGTGCGGGGGCCCTCGTCCTGATCCAGCGGGACATCAGGGGCGAGGAGGACCTGCTGCTGCACGGTGAGGACGGCCTTGGCGACCGACGTCATGGGGTTGCCCCGAGCTTCACCACCGACTGGCTCGGAGAGATCCTGCGCCGACCGTCACGCCACGGCTGGTGCTGTGACCGCGTAGGTTCGCCGGGTTGGGTTGGGTCGAGCCGCCGCTTTCGAAGATCGCATCCGAAGCTCGTGTTCCGGGCGGATCCATGGCCGGCGTTCGTGGACGGAGCGGAGGCGATGGACAGTTGATGACATGACCGGCGCGGCTCCCCCGTCACGGCGTCGCGGGTCTGGGTTCCCCGGGTCCGCGCACCGCCGCCTCGTGGAGCTTCTCCATGT